>NZ_JAVXIQ010000016.1:0-94809 GCF_036648275.1 Hafnia sp.
CCGAGCTGTATCACTTCATCGGTAAAGACATCGTCTACTTCCATAGCCTGTTCTGGCCAGCCATGTTGGAAGGCAGTAACTTCCGCAAGCCAAGTAACGTATTCGTTCATGGTTATGTCACCGTTAACGGTGCCAAAATGTCCAAATCCCGTGGCACCTTTATTCAGGCGCGCACTTATCTGGATCATTTGGATGCCGATTGCCTACGCTACTACTATGCGGCGAAACTTTCTTCACGTATCGACGATATCGACCTAAATCTGGAAGACTTCGTACAGCGTGTGAATGCCGATATTGTTAACAAAGTCGTGAACTTAGCTTCTCGTAACGCCGGTTTCATCAATAAACGCTTTGGCGGCAAGTTGTCTGAACACTTAGCCGATCCTGCGCTTTATCAGACCTTTGTTGACGCTGCGGATGAAATTGTTCAGGCCTATGAAAGCCGTGAGTCAGGTAAAGCCATTCGTGAAATCATGGCGTTAGCCGATCTGGCCAACCGTTATGTTGATGAACAAGCTCCGTGGGTCGTCGCGAAACAAGAAGGCCGCGATGCCGATTTGCAAGCCATCTGCTCAATGGGAATTAACCTGTTCCGCGTTCTGATGACTTACCTGAAACCGGTTCTGCCTTCATTAAGCGAGCGTACTGAAGCATTCCTGAATACCGAACTGACCTGGGATAGCATCTCCCAACCGTTGCTCGGCCATCAGGTTAACGCTTTCAAAGCGCTGTTTAACCGTATCGAAATGACGAAAGTTGAAGCCATGATTGAAGAAGGCAAAGCCGCTGCGGCAGCCGCCGTTGCAGCATCCAAACCTGCGACGGGTCCATTAGCCGACGAGCCGATTCAAGAGACCATCACCTTTGATGATTTCGCCAAAGTGGATATGCGCATTGCTGAAATCAAAAGTGCCGAGTTCGTTGAAGGTTCGGACAAATTGCTGAAGTTAATGCTGGATCTCGGCGGTGAAACTCATCAGGTATTCTCCGGTATTCGCTCTGCTTATCCAGATCCAAGCGTGTTGGTTGGCCGTTTAACCGTGATGGTGGCTAACTTGGCTCCACGTAAAATGCGCTTCGGCATGTCTGAAGGCATGGTGATGGCCGCAGGCCCTGGCGGAAAAGACATCTTCCTGCTCAGCCCTGACAGCGGTGCACAGCCGGGTCATCAGGTTAAATAATTTCCTGAACTGACAAAAAACCCGCCAGATTGGCGGGTTTTTTTATGCAGTACGTTCAACCAAACAATGAATTAGAACGTGTAATCCGCAGCAACAAAGTAGCGACGGCCTTCTTCGTTATAGCTGTAATCATCACGGTTCAGATCTTTATCCAACAGGTTCAACACGCCCGCGCGCAGCTTCAGATCTTTGGTCATCTGATAAGCACCACCGGTGTTCCAAACGGTATAGCCGCCAGATGATTTATCCGAGCTAGATACGACGCGACGCTTACCGGAATAGTTAGCCGATACATAGAATGACCAATCCTCGATTGGCTTCCAGTCTAACGTACTGTTCGCCGTATGGAACGGTTGGGTACTCAATGGACGATCGTTAGTTAGGTCACGTGCATCGTTGTACGTGTAGTTCATGCTCATGCTTATCGCATCGGTAAAGGGCACTTTCAACTCAGTTTCAACGCCCTTGATGCGCGCTTTATCAACGTTGTAGTAACGGAAAATGGGCTTACCATCTTTATCAAAACCAACAAAGTTTGGATAGGAAGGTGCAGCCGATTTATCCGAAGTACGATTAACGTTAATCATGTCCTTCACATTGTTTTGGAACACCGTCACGCTGGCGTTCACGCCGTCCAACATCCCTTCATCACCAGCATAGTACAAGCCCAGTTCGAAGCTTTCGGACGTTTCAGGATCCAGATCTTTGCTACCGACGATACTACAAGCTCCGCGGCAAGAAGCTGACTGCCAATCAGGGCTCAATTCTAATAACGATGGCGCTTTAAACGCAGTTGCCCAGCCACCTTTTACCGTCACGGTGTCCGTCGCGTTATAAACTAAATAGGCACGCGGGCTCCAGTGAACACCATAATCTTCGTGGTTATCCATACGAACGCCGCCGGTGAAGGCCAACGGCTCGAAGATCCGCCATTCATCTTCCACAAACAGCGCGTATTGATTGGCCGACGTTGAACCGCTGCCCTTCAGATTACCCGGATCGCTCAGTTTATCGTTACGGTATTCACCACCCAGTGTGAATAGCTGATTCAGCTCACCGAGGGGCACAACAACTTTACCGTCGATGGCGTTATTTTTCGCCGTGATACGGTTTTCGTTGTAGTTATCAATCTTTTCACCATAGGCGCGAATTTCGGTGTTCGCTAAATCCCAACGCCCGTTGTGACCAATTGAATAGTTTTGACGTTCCAGACGGTTTTTATCCAAAGAATCAGAATCACGATCCTGACGGTCAAAACCGTAGCCAAAGGTCATGTCCTGATTCGCTTCTGGCGTCCATGCGAACTCAACGTTAGCATCACGCGTGGTGTACCCTTCTATGCGCCCCGATTCGCCCGTTTTGCTGGTCGTCGATTTCTGGGCATCATCTTTTTCGCGCTTGCCCAAATTACCAAAGACTTTTACCCCGAGCACATCATCAATCAACGGGCCGCTGGTATAGAAGCTACCGTTATAGCTATCGCCGCGATCGCGGTGTTCCTGAATAGTGCTATCGGCACTCAGGGAACCGTGCCACTCTTTACCCACTTTACGGGTAATAATGTTCACTACGCCGCCTAAAGCATCAGATCCGTAAAGCGAAGACATTGGGCCGCGCACCACTTCGATACGCTCAATCGCCTCGGCGGGCACCCAGCTTAGGTCATAGTCGTTATGACGGAACACCGCCGTACGTGAGCTGACGCGCTTGCCATCCACCAAAATCAGCGTATAGCTACTGTCCAAACCACGGATACTCACGCCTTTGCGGTTATCACCTTCGTTAGTCAGCTGTACGCCTGGGACTTCTTGCAGAATGTCCTTCAGGTTCTGAATCGGCTTTTTAGCCAAGTCTTCACGCGTAATCACGCTAATACTGGCAGGTGCATCTTTCAGGTTTTGTTCTGTTGCTGAAGCGGTGACAACCATCACGTCATCCCCTTCCGCGGCCATCACTGGTGCTGCTGCGATGAATAACGGTACGCAAAGCCCCCCGCGCAATAAAGTTGCTAACGGGTTAAGTTTTGCCTTAGCCATTTGGTAAATCTCCATGAGGTTAATTTTAAATAATTATTAGAATGATTATTATTTAATAGGTGTAGCGCTCTTATGGCGCCGTTCAGCCCACTTTTTCACTTCAATAAAAATGCCTACTTCTACAAAAATTAAGTTCTGTTTTGGTGATGAACAAAAGCTATCGCGTCGGGCTATCCGTTACGGATAAGCCCTAGTGATTGATTAACAGGCAACGCCGTTGTTTATACGTTTTGCAGGGAAAGGGTTAGATGGAGGGTTCCGCAACCAATCCGTCGATCACAACCTGAGGCATTCCCTGCGAACAGTGTTCTATGCGTCCACGGACGCCATACACGCGAGCCAAACTTTCTGGCGTAATCACTTCAGCGGGTTTGCCATCCGCAATCAGCTTTCCGTTTTCTAACATCAATACATGGTCGCCATGGCGCAGCGCGATATTGATATCGTGTACTACCACCACGGTGACAATATTGCGGCGTGCGGTCTCGCGGCGCACCAAATCCATTACGTGGAACTGATAATTCAAATCCAACGCACTCAGCGGTTCATCAAGCAGCAACAGCGAAGGCTGGCGAATCAATGATTGCGCCAATCCCACCAACTGCTTTTGACCGCCAGACAGCTGATCCAAATAGCTCAGCGCTAAATGGGAAATCCCAAGCTGCTCCAGCAAATGCATCACTTCCGTTTCATTGCCTTGGCGACCCAGACCACCTGACGCTCGCTGCGCCACGATAATGGATTCCAATACATGAAGATGAACGCCCGCAGGCAGAGACTGTGGCAAATAAACCACCTGCTTGGCACGTTCGCTGAATGGCTGTGCCATCAGATCGTTGCCATCCAGCAAAAGCTGCCCGGAAGCGCGATTTAATCCCGCTAAAGAGCGCAGCAGCGTGGATTTTCCGCAGCCGTTTGGCCCTAACAGCACGGTGATTTTCCCGCGCGGCAGCGTAGATACACACAGGTCCTCAATCACCGCACGGCGCGGATACCCCGCATTGAAATGCGAAATTTCTAATCCAAGGTTCATACATTCCCCCGATGGCGCAAAATGATGCTTAGGAAGAAAGGTACGCCCACCAGCGATGTCACAATGCCAACCGGAATAATCACACCAGGGATCAGATTTTTTGACGCCACGGACGCCATCGACAGCACCAGCGCGCCAATCAATGCGCTGGCCGGTAAATAAAATCGATGATCTTCACCGAAGATCAAACGGGCAATATGCGGAGCCACTAAGCCAATAAAACCAATCGGCCCCACAAACGCCACGGCTAATGCAGACAAAATACTGATGCGCAGCAATGTGCCTAAACGCAGACGTTTAACGTCAATACCAAAACTCACGGCGCGATCTTCACCTAAACGCAGCGCGGTTAATTTCCACGAGCTCATCATTGAAATCGGCATCAGAATGGCAAAGGCCAACAGCAAAATGCCCAGTTTTTCCCATGAGGCGCGCGCGAGGCTACCCATGGTCCAAAAAACCAAGCCTTGCAACGTATCTTCCGTGGCAATGAACTGCATCATCGAAACTAAAGCGTTAAAGGTAAAGACCAGCGCAATACCAAACAGCACCACGCCCGATGTCGCAACCCGCGTCCAGCGCGTAATACCGTCCAACATCAATGCCGCAAACAGCGCGAAGATAAAGGCGTTTGCGGAGATAAACCACTGATCGGGGATACCCGGAAAACCAATGCCCAAAACAATAGCCAGTGCGGCACCAAAGGCCGCCGCGGAAGATACGCCCAGCGTGAACGGGCTGGCCAGCGGGTTATTCAGGATGGTTTGCATCTCAGCACCGGCTAGCCCTAACGCTAAGCCAACAACGATAGCCATCAACGCATAAGGCAGACGAATATCCCAAACAATAACGCGGGTGCCTGCATCCGCGATTTCGGGCTGCCACAGCGTTTGCCATAACGTACTTAATGACAAACCAGAAGGCCCCATAGTGAAATCAAGGATTAGCGATCCTAAAATAGCTAAAACGATGACGCCCATTATCATCAAACGATGACGCACAATACGCTGGTAGTGACCTTTGACTTCGCTGGCATCGTAACGTTTTGCAGCGCTCATTGGCTCAGTGGTTGAACTCATGTTGTTACCTGTGACAGGTCACCCCTGCTGGCGGCGGCTGGCAGGAGTGATTCTTATTACTGATTCGACGCTTTAGCATCAACCCAATAGGTGCCGCTTGGGTCGACAGCAAGGAACTGCTGATACATGGAATCCATGGTCTTTTTAGGATCTAACGAAGCAAACTTCTCTGGATAAATCCATTTAGCAAAGGCTTGAACCGCCAAAACGTTATACGGCGAGTTGTAATAGCTGTGCCAGATAGCATGAGAATTGCCATCCTGCACCGCTTTCAATGTGCTGATACCGGTGCGCTGCATCGCCGAGTTCAAGCTGTCTCTTGCCTGCTGCTCGGTAACCTTCGCACCTAATTTAATACCGGGATCTTTAGCATCAGGAGCTTTCGCACCGCTAGCAATGTAAACATCTGGATTCGCTGACAGCACTTTTTCAAGGTTGATTTGCCCAAGCGCGCCCGGCAGTAAGCCTTTCGCGATGTTGTTACCACCGGCCAAATCAATGAAATCACCCATATTGCCGTTACCCGCGGTACCGCAGCAGTCATCGCTGGTCGCAGCTTTTAGCTCAATGAAAACGCTAGGCTTTTGGCTATCAGGGATCTTGCTGGTGACATCAGTAACCAAGCGCACGTTATCTTGATAGAAATTGATGTAATTCTCAGCCTGCTGCTCACGGTGCAGAACTTTGCCCAGCAAACGCATACTCGGTAAGGTATTTTTCAGCGGTGAAGTACGGAAATCGACAAACACGACCGGCACACCGGCTTTTTCTAGCTGTTTCACCAGTTGGCTATCGCGGCCAGGACCATGGCCTGAGAGGCCGAAGATCGCCACGTCAGGATTTAGCGTCAATACTTTTTCTGGGCTGACGCTATCTGCGGTAGTGTTACCAATCAGAGGGATTTTATCGATTTCAGGGAATTTAGCCTGATAGACAGAGTATGTCTGTGGATCGAGTTTGCGGAAGTCACCTTGCCAACCCACAATGCGGTCGAACGGTTTTTTGCCTTCAAGCAGGGAGACTGCATAGAATAAACGCCCTTCTCCAAGGAGAATTCGGTCAACCTTAGCCGGGATTTCTACGCTACGCCCGGCGATATCCGTTACCGTGGCAGCCCAAGAACTGATACTTCCCATCAGAGTCGCCGCAGCGAGTAATTGAATACCCCAACGCGATTTTCTTCCATTAACGGTGTCTTTCACCTTCACCACTCCTGCTCTAATTCCATAAGTGCACAAAATGGTAAAGCAAATGATAATACTTATCAATGTGATTTATTGGTTTTATTACCCTTATTTCTTATATTGTTAAATCCGATAACTTATTCATTTCACAGCCCTTTTAATTAGAAAGGTTATTATTTCTTTTTTAGTTATTTTCTGCGAATTCCGTTTAGCGTTTCCCCATACGCAAAAAGGCGACCCAAAGGTCGCCTTTAAAATGATGAACGATCAGTATCAGTCGTCGATCTTAGTCACTGGAAATTCCATCTCGCTATAGGGAACAAAATGCGTTCCTTTCACTAGCTTGTAGCCGAACCAAATAATCAGGAACAGCGGCAAACCGATGTACGTTGCCGTTACGCCATACCAATCGATACGGTCGTCGAGGAACGCTTCGTAGTTCTGACCGAGCGTAATAATCAGACACAGTATAAAGGCAAAGATTGGCCCAATGGGGAAGAACCCTGACTGATAAGGCAGCGCGTTCAGATCCAGCCCTTTTCTGACATAGCCACGACGGAAACGATAATGGCTGATGGCAATCCCAAGCCAGGCGATAAAGCCCGTCATGCCTGAAGTATTCAACAACCACAGGTACACTTCTTGGTTACCAAACATCGAGGTCAAGAAGCACAGACCCGCAACAACCGTGGTCGCATACAGCGCGTTACGCGGAACACCACCCTCAGAAAGCTTAGCAAAAATACGCGGTGCTTTGCCTTCAGAGGCCAGCGTAAACAGCATACGCGTTGAGGCATACATCCCCGAGTTACCCGCAGACAGCACCGCTGTCAGGATAACGGCGTTCATTACCGCAGCCGCAGACAACAGACCCGCATTCTGGAACACCAACGTAAACGGACTCACAGAGATATCTTTCACGTCGTTACGTAACAGGTTTGGATCGGTGTAAGGAATAATCAGGCTGATAATCAAGATCGCCAGCACATAGAACAGCAGGATACGCCAAAATACCTGACGAATTGCCATTGGAATGTTCTTGCCCGGATCTTTAGATTCACCCGCAGCAATACCGATAAGCTCTGTTCCTTGGAACGAGAAGCCAACGATCATCGCCACACCGATCATAGAGGCGAAGCCTCCCGCAAACGGCGCATCACCAATCGTCCAGTTATGGAAACCGGCCTGCTCTCCTCCTTTCAAGATACCCGCAATCATCGCCACACCGACAATGATGAAGATGATGACCGTTGTCACTTTAATCAGAGAGAACCAATATTCCGCTTCACCAAAACCTTTAACGGAGATGTAGTTCAGCAAGAACATCAAGCCAAGGAATAGCGCACTCCAAATCCAGCCTGGTGTGTCGGGGAACCAATACCCCATCACAAGCTGCGCTGCCACCAAGTCAACCGCGATAGTTACCGCCCAGTTGTACCAATAGTTCCAACCTAGCGCAAAGCCGAAGCCTTCTTCTACGTAGCGTGAACCGTAGGTAGAGAATGAGCCTGATACCGGCATAAATGCCGCCAGCTCACCCAAACTGGTCATTAAGAAATACACCATCAAACCGATGATGATATAAGAAAGCAAAGCGCCGCCTGGCCCTGCTTGTGAAACGGTAGCACCTGATGCAACAAATAGCCCAGTACCGATAGAACCGCCGATAGCAATCATCGACAGATGCCGCGCTTTTAACTCCCGGCGCAGCGCCGGTGCTCGCCCCGTGGAGGAGGTCTTAGTGTTTGTCTGAGCCATTAGAACCCTATATCTGCTCTATAATTATTAAAGAGGACGAATTGTAACAAATCCGGCCCCTGCATAAAGTAACAATCTGATCTTATTAGAGAGCTTCATGATTGCCGGTAGATTATTAGCATCAGCTGTTAATCCACTGTTAAGTGTAGCGTCTATTTGTTCATCTGCTATTGCTAAAAGATGAATCGTCTCTGAGTGCCTAGCTACAGTAGCTTAAGAAACGTTCGAGCGCCTTGGACATATGCTTTTGGCGGTGATGAATAAGATAAAGCGCGCGGTTAAGCCGCGGCAGCGGTACCGGAACTTCTACCAATACACCCGTTTGCAACTGCTCTTCAATGACGCGACGTGACAAACAGCTAATACCGATGCCATAGCGCACCGCATGCTTGATGGCCTCTGAGTTTCCTAACTCCATCACTAAATCAAAGTGCGACAGGTGCGACAGCAGAATATGCTCGACCACCTCACGCGTGCCCGACCCAGCCTCACGCAGTATCCACGGTGCCTGAGCTAGGGCATCTAACGTAACCGGAGCTTGTAAAAGCGGATGGTCTGGCGCGGCAAACACCACTAATTCATCTTGTTGCCATGTCTGAGTTAATAAATCAGGCATATGGCATGGGCCCTCAATCAGCCCTAAATCCACGCGGAAATCGGCAACCGCATTAATCACATCTCGGCTATTACCCACATTCAGCTCAAGCGGAACCGCAGGAAAATCTCGGCGATAGCCGGCAATCATTTTGGGCAGAATATAGTTACCAATCGTACTACTCGCCGCTATCCGCAACGCGCCCGCTTCACTTTGGAACAGATGCTCAATTTCACCCGCCTGCTCCAGTAAAGCCATGGCTTTGGGATAGAGCAAACGACCGTGCTCATTAACAACCAAACGCTTTCCCACTCGGTCAAACAAACGCACCGAGAGCTGGGTTTCCAAATCAGATAACGCAGCGCTCACCGCTGATTGAGAAAGGGAAAGCGCGCTCGATGCTTGGGTCGTCGAGCCACACTTAAGAACTTCGGTAAAAACTTCCAGCTGGCGCAAGGTAATGTGCATAAAAAAGATCCAAGGCAGTCAAAATATATTTATAAAATGTATGCCCTATGCCTGTCTGCGCAGCATATATCAGCCTCCAACATAGAGGGCTAGGGATATGCGAAGTATAACGCGAATGCCCCTATTTATAGGAGGCTTAACGATAATTTAAGATTTTAAGCTAATAGTTGCCATTAGAGACTACCGAGTACTTACGGCAGCAATGTGAGTAATACGAATGAATTTGCATGGTAATAATCTTATTCTCCGTGATTGCATATTGGTTACGCAACTATGCGAAACAACCACGGAGCACTCTATGTCTATAATGCTAGGCGCAGCGCCTGGCTAACTTGCTCTTAGCGAACGACAAGCACCGAGGTCTTAGCATGTCGCACAACACGCGCTGCATTAGAACCAATCAAATAAGTCGACATGCTTGGACGGCGCGAGCCTACGACAATTAAATCCGCGCTACACGCTTCGGCCTCTTTCAAAATTTCATCATAAATCGAACCCCACGTCACCATGACGGAGACTTGATCTGATGACAAATCAAGGGAAGCGCCCAGTGCCTCTAGCTCTTTATGCACTTTAGCTGTGGCGTCATCCTGAATTTTCATTAATTGCTGAGGATGCTCACCCATATAATATGTTGGGATAGAAGGACGTACGTTCATCAAGCGAATTTTAGCATGTGACATTTTAGCCAGATGGGCCGCATGGTTAAGCGCCCCTTCGGTAAGCTTGGGTTCTTCGATATCAACAGGAACCAGAATGACTTTATAGGCGTAATCCATTTCACTTCTCCTTCTGTTCAACATGTGTCGTTCACCTCCCTCTGTAATAACACATTTGAACGGTCAATTGATATTTCAGCCACGAAAGTGTGAGGTGTGGCTTAAATAGCGTCGCATGCGTTTAGCGCGGTTATCGCCTAACCAACAAACTTCATAATAAATACTTTACTTCTCCATATTTACTCCACATTTAAAGAAACATTTAATTAATAACAATCAATTATTTAGATATTAATCCATTTAAGATTAAACCTATATTTTGGCTGAAATTCAAATACTATTCTGCTTTCAAAATAGCTATTCCAATAGGTCTTATAAAATGAAAAGCATGGTTAAAATTGCAGCATTGTTATTAATATCAGCATCATTAACTGGGTGCATTGTTAGAGGTCATCATGGCCATTCATCCCCACCACCGCATTACGATTGGCACCAAGGCAACGGTTCCCATAACAACGGTGGAAACCATGGTAATCATCATGGCAACGGCGGCCATAACGGTGGTCATCATCGCTAATTTGGCGTAACCGGCAGAGACTTTCTCTGTCGGTTATCCATCCGCATTACCACTTATACCGTTAGGTTATAAATATATAATCAATTTCTTTTTTAAGCCTTTTGTCGCTACTCTATTCGCATCAGTAATACAGCAATAGGTACGATAGCCATGCACGCAAACAGTGCTTTCGAACAAAAAAATTCTCCTCATTATTTCCATGCACTTGGAAATTTGCTTCCTGGGCTCGTTCTTGCTGGCGCTATCACCGCCGTTGCCATGTGGGCCGGCAATATCGCTTGGGTTGAAAATCTCGGTTTCGGTGCTCTGACGCTGGCCATCATCTTCGGGATTATTTTAGGTAATACGATCTACCCCAGCATTGAAGCACCCTGCGCCGTCGGGGTTCATATTTCTAAACAGAAGCTCCTGCGTTTAGGGATCATTCTGTATGGTTTCCGTCTGACGTTTCAGCAAATTGCCGACGTTGGTATGACCGGGATCGTCACTGATGCCATCACGTTAACATCCACTTTTTTGCTGGCCATGTGGGTCGGACGTAAAGTGTTTGGTATGGATAGCCAAACCGTGATGCTGATCGGTGCCGGTAGCAGTATTTGCGGCGCAGCGGCCGTCATGGCAACAGAACCCGTAGTGAAAGCCGACGCGAGCAAAGTGGCCGTTGCGGTGTCTACCGTGGTCATTTTCGGTACTATCGCGATCTTTTTCTACCCGTGGCTGTACCAGCTCAATGAGCATTACCAATGGTTGCAAACCACGCAGGAAGGCTTCGGTATTTACATCGGCTCCACGATCCATGAGGTTGCGCAGGTGGTTGCAGCAGGACGAGCCATCAGCGATGAAGCTGGTAACGCGGCCGTTATCACAAAGATGATCCGCGTGATGATGCTGGCTCCGTTCCTCGTCATCTTATCCAGCTTTATTGCACGCAGTGTGCCAAGCAGCAAACAGAGTGCGACTAAACAAAAATCAGCCATCACCATTCCATGGTTTGCGGTGTTCTTTATTGTCGTCGCTGGTTTTAACTCATTCGACCTGCTGCCTGCGGCGCTCGTGCATCAGCTCATTACCTTGGACACCATTTTGCTGGCCATGGCGATGGCTGCGTTAGGCCTAACCACCCATATCAGCGCAATCCGTCAGGCAGGGATCAAGCCAATCTTGCTGGCGAGTATTTTGTTTGTTTGGTTGGTGGTTGGTGGGGCGTTGATTAATCATTTTGTGGGGATGTGGATATAGGTAACGCTTGTATAAAGCGGTGGTGTAAGGTTTCGACTGCCAAGTGCCTATGCTGAATTGGTGTAAGGTTTCGTTCGCCTATCCGCCACTGCATTCACATACAAACTAAGTAGAAGGCGACCGAGTCGGGTGCGCCAGCGCGCGCACCCAACACCCGCGCGCTCTTATCCGAGACGCCATCTCCGCGCCGGGTCGGCATGCGCCATCCCTGGCGCCTCCTCCCCTCGTGAAAACATCCTGTTTTCACTGCTCTAAATGCCACGACTTAAACTCAAAAAAAGATAGAGCTTTTGTCTTTTGGGTTTGACCTTCTCCGGCACGTTGTTCTTCAGCCGAATTGAGGAATGCAGGCTAGGATTTGCCGACTGGACGTCGGCAAAAGAGCGACGGAGGCATGGATGCCGATTGTCGCTCGTTCCGTTAAAGCCGGAATGACGAGATGAGGGAACCTGCGAAGCTGGCTGAAGAACGGTGCCAAGCCGGGTTGTTAGGGGGCGGCGATTGGCCCCCTAACACGGACGCCTGCACGATGCACAGGCAGAATTCGGAGTTTTAGGCGGACGTAACTTTACACCACACTTGAGCTATAAAGGCAATTGAGCCGCCTTACTCGAACGTCTGTACGATGCTCAGATAGAATTCAGGATTTTAGGCGGACGTAACAACACTATTCCCAAATTGATCATTAAGCTCCACATATATCCCTCCTTCCCCTCTACACCCACCTCCCCATCAATGCCATAATGCCTCCCAAAATGAGGAGAAAAAAATGAAATTTGTTGGAGCCCATGTCAGTGCCTCCGGCGGCGTTGATCAGGCCGTCATTCGCGCACACGAATTAAATGCAACGGCGTTTGCGCTGTTCACCAAAAATCAGCGCCAGTGGAAAGCCGCGCCGCTTAGCAGCGACGTTATCGATAAATTTAAATCTGCGTGTGCTCAATATAACTATCAACCCGCGCAAATTCTGCCGCACGACAGCTATCTCATTAATCTTGGGCATCCCGTTGAGGAAGCGCTAGAGAAATCGCGTGACGCTTTTATCGACGAACTAGAGCGTTGCTCTGAGCTGGGTCTGACGCTGCTGAACTTCCATCCTGGCAGCCATTTGATGCAGATTGACGAAGACAAATGCCTCGCACGCATCGCCGAGTCCATCAATATCGCTTTAGATAAAACTCAGGGTGTCACCGCCGTGATTGAAAACACCGCGGGTCAGGGCAGCAACCTCGGTTTTCGCTTCGAACATTTAGCCGCCATTATCGATGGGGTTGAAGACAAATCACGCGTCGGTGTTTGTATCGACACCTGTCATGCCTTTGCCGCAGGATACGATTTACGTACAGAGGAAGAGTGCAGCAAAACTTTTGCTCACTTTGAGCGCATCGTTGGCTTTAACTACCTGCGCGGTATGCATCTTAACGATGCGAAGAGCGCCTTTGACAGCCGTGTCGACCGCCATCACAGCTTAGGTGAAGGTAACATTGGCAAAACGGCCTTTAGTTGGATCATGCGCGATCCGCGCTTTGACGGAATTCCATTGATTTTAGAAACCGTCAATCCTGATATCTGGGCCGAAGAAATTGCTTGGTTGAAAGAACAAGAATCTGCAGAACAGGCCGCATAACTGTTCTGAACACAGAAATAGCTAAAAAAATGGGTGCCACATGGGCACCCATTTTCATATCAGCGATAACGGTGAGTTACGCTAATTTCTCTTCCGCAATTTCCACGTCAGGACGTTTCAGCAGTGCGTACAAACCACCGGCCAGAAGCGTACCCGCCACAATCGCAATCAAATATTGAATCACTGGAGTGATTGCCCCAGGAATAAGCAATACGAACAGGCCGCCGTGTGGAGCCATCAGTTTTGCCCCAAAGAACATCGACAACGCACCAGTCAACGCACCGCCCGCGATACAGCAAGGCAGAACACGCATTGGGTCACGCGCAGCAAACGGAATTGCCCCTTCGGAGATGAAGCACAGCCCCAGAACCAGCGCTGCTTTGCCACCTTCGCGTTCGCTTTGGGCAAACTTATTACGTGCAACCAACGTCGCAAAGCCCATCGCCAACGGAGGCACCATACCTGCGGCCATAATCGCCGCCATCGGTGCATAGGTCTGGGTACTCAGCAGCGCTACGCCAAAGGCATAAGCCGCTTTGTTCACAGGACCACCCATATCGGTACACATCATTGCGCCTAAAATAGCACCCAAGATCACCGCGTTAGCCGTACCCATCGCCTGTAGCCAGTGTGTCAGACCTTCCATAATGGCGGCAACTGGTTTACCAACGATGTAAATCATCGCCAAGCCGGTGATCAAGCTCGCAACCAATGGAATGATCAGGATAGGCTTCAGCGCTTCCATACTTTGCGGCAAATGCAATTTGGAGCTGATGGCTTTCGCCACATAGCCTGCCAAGAAACCAGCGATAATGCCGCCTAAGAATCCTGCACCAGTGCTTACCGCCAACATCCCGCCAATCAGACCCGGCGTTAAGCCCGGACGGTCAGCAATGGAGAATGCAATGTAACCCGCCAATACCGGCACCATCAGTGCGAAGGCTGAACCACCACCGATCTGCATCAACGCAGCAGCCAACGTGCCCTGCTGTTTAAACGCTTCAATACCGAACACGAACGACAGCGCGATACACAAACCACCGGCCACCACCATTGGCAGCATATAGGAAACACCGGTCAGC
This sequence comes from Hafnia sp., assembly GCF_036648275.1. NCBI lineage: Bacteria > Pseudomonadati > Pseudomonadota > Gammaproteobacteria > Enterobacterales > Hafniaceae > Hafnia > Hafnia sp. The sequence goes on from NZ_JAVXIQ010000016.1 coordinate 14,579, forward strand.
AAATGACGATATGCCCCTGCGCTTTCTTTCTTCTTGCTAGAAGTCGACGAGGTCGATTTCATCGCCGTAAAGGTTTCAGATTCCACCAGCGCTTTATCCAACTCCTGCGCGGTTTTCTTCAACGCTAAGCCGGTAGACGTGCGGTACATCGGTTTGCCAGAAAACTTGTTCAGGTCAACTTCAATATCCGCAGCCACAATCACGAGATCCGCAGCGGCAACTTCTTCTGGTGTGATTTCGTTACCTGCGCCCACGGAACCGCGCGTTTCGACTTTTACCCACCAACCACGTTTTTTTGCTTCAGCCTCAATGGCTTCAGCAGCCATAAAGGTATGAGCGACGCCGGTTGGACATGCCGTTACCGCCACCACTCGCATTTGGCCTTTGGCCGGAGCAGCAACCGCCGCGTTAACAAACTGGTAAGGCTGAGCTTCTGCTTTTGCCTGAGCCAAGAACGCTTCGGGTTCACGAATTGCTTTTTCTGCGCTGCCGACAAACAGGCGTTTGCCGTTTAACGTCGCATCCTGAGGCTGTTCATCACCGATAACAACAATCAGCTCGGCATCCTGAGCCGCCTCAACCAGCGTGATATCCTGTTTTGCTACAACACTTTCCAGCATGCGCTTAGCGAGATAGCTACGAGCCTGTCCCTGAGCGCCTTCGGTTAACAATAAGGTTTTCATGTGGCCATCCTCAATTAATTAAAAGGCTTCAGGTCAACACGCGCCATCATGGCGGCCAACTGGGTACGATCGGAAATGCCGACGTTGCTTTGGCTTACGGCCAGTGCAGCCACCGCCGTTGCCAAGCGCAGCGTATGATCGCTGGATTCGCGCATCATCAGACCATAGATCAACCCGCCAACCATGGAGTCACCGGCACCGACCGTGCTAACAACTTCACAGGCTGGTGGTTTCGCCAACCATGCACCTGATGCGTTAACCCACAGCGCGCCTTCAGCACCGAGAGAAATCACCACGTGGGCAATGCCCTGATCGCGCAGCGCATGGGCCGCACCCACCACATCATCCAGCGTTGGCAATTCACGGCCAGCCCAGATTTCTAATTCACGACGGTTAGGTTTTACTAACCAAGGCGCAGCTTTTAAGCCTGCAACCAGCGCTTCACGGCTGCTATCAAAAATGATGCACGGGCATTGGCTACGCAGGCGACGCATCCAATCGGTGAAGTCATCAGGGTCAACGCCAGCCGGAAGGCTGCCGCTCACACAAACCATATCGAACTGTCCCAGCCAGCTTAGAGAATCGTTAACAAAACGCTCCCAGTCCTGCTTGGTCACTTCAAAGCCGGAGAAGTTAAAGTCAGACACTTCGCCATCTTTTTCGGTCAACTTCACGTTGATACGTGTACGGCCCGCAACGACCTGAAAACGGTTGGCGATGCCCAGCTCACTGAACAACTGCTGAAATCCGTCTTGGTTCTCTTTGCCAAGGAAACCGCCTACTGTCACGTCAATACCGAGATCTTTCAGCACTTTGGCAACGTTAATGCCTTTACCCGCGGCATGCAGGCCGGCGGTCTGAACGCGGTTTACTTCGCCACGCTCAATTTCCGCGCAATAGCCAACCAAGTCATAGGCCGGATTAAGTGTAATTGTTGCTACTCTTCTGCTCATTCTTATGCCCCTTCGCCTAGACCATCATTGATAGCCTGACCAATTGCTTCTAATGCTTGCGCCGCGTCGCTACCGTTGGCAGTGAAACGCAGTCGATGACCTTTTTTAACGCCCAGCGCGACAACTTTCATCAGGCTGCGCCCATTTGCAGGAACCCCAGAACCGTCCAGATTGGTGACGGTGATCTGGCTTTCAAATTTCTTAATGGTGTTAACCAGCAGCGTGCCGGGACGAGCGTGTAAACCATGCTCGTTACGCAGCACGAATTCAGCGCTGACGACGGAATCTTCTTCCGCAACATCACTGGTCAGCAAAGCCACCAGCGACGCGGCATCAGCCGCTTTCAGCAAACGTTCGGCTTGATTGTTTTGCAACAACGCACTCAGATAACCCAGCATGCCTTCAGGCTGTGCATCGGCCATCGCTACGGTCAGCAACAATCCAACCTGCTCGCCATCCACTTCAAAAGGAGTTTGTGGGCGCGCAGCCGCTGCGGCGCTTGCCTGATTGCCGAGCGCGCTGTCGCTGAGCCAAATGCCTTGCCCCAGATTTAGCGGCGCACGAGTAATCACATCGCTGACAAACTCTGCGTTAACGGCGCCTGCCTGCTGTAAACGACCGGCGTTGATGGCTTGCAACGTCATCAGGCTGTCAGCGGCAATATCTAAGGCCACCATAGTTGCATCAAAACGGAAAGCCGCGACGCTTCTTTCGCCCATCAGCAAGCTGCGCAACTCTTCTGCTGAAGTGGTTTGCGCCATCTGTTGCGCCACGCTGTCATCGCTTAACACATGCGTCAGCTGACGCAGCAAAGCCAGATGTTCATCAGAACGAGCCGCGATACCAATCACAACGTAGGCTCTTTGCCCTTCGCTCCACTCAACGCCTTGCGGGAACTGGAAAACTTTCACCCCCGTTTTCAGCACCATTTCGCGGGTATCGGTGGTTCCGTGCGGAATCGCAATCCCACTCCCCAAATAGGTCGAGGTTTGTTTTTCACGATTTAGCATGCCTTGTACGTAGCCTTCGCTTACATACCCAGCCTGAGTCAGTGCTGCTGCAATTTGTTGAATTGCTTCTTCTTTATTACTTGCCGTGGCGGCAAGATGAATATCTTGTGGGGACAGGTGAAACATAAACGCTCCTCTCACACTGGGCAAAATTCAAGATTGAATCGTTTCAGCTCTTTTTGGAAAAAAGTGCGCTGTATTTTCAATAACAGATCGAATACAACGCTGAATCGTTTCGATGAGTTTGGCCTTTGCCCTTTTTATAAGCAAGATATTCGAAGAAGGAGTTTTCTATTTTTTGAAGAACAGCACACTTTTGCTGAAGTGCTGTTATTAAATCAATGAAGCTGAGATAATTTGCTGAAGTTTGCTGATGGAGAGTATCAATGACAGTTAAAGTCGGTGTTGGCGTGATTATCGCCAACCCACAAGGGCAAATATTACTTGGGAAACGCTGCGGTAGCCACGCGCCCTTCTGGTCTATTCCGGGTGGGCACCTAGAAGAAGGTGAAACTTTCGAGCAGGCCGCCATTCGAGAAGTAGAAGAAGAGACAGGGCTGATTGTGGCTGAACCTCGTCTGATCGGCGTGACCAATAATTTAGGCACCTGGATTAACGAAGGCGTACATAACGTCTCCATGATTATGGTCGCCACCTATATGCGCGGCGAACCGCAACTGCGCGAGCCTGAAAAATGCGAGCAATGGCGTTGGTGTAACCCTCAGCGTATGCCTGAGCCATGCTTTGAAGCATGTCGTAACGGTGTTCAGCTTTGGCTAAACGGCGAGTTCTATCATCCACCGAGCACCAAATAATTTTCATCACTACACGTTTAACGCAAAAACACGAAAAGCGGTTACGGCATTTTCAACGCAGAATTTGCCGTATAGTTTTCCAGCCCCAAACGCTTCCCACCCGATAAACGCACTTTTTCAGTGCAAAAAATTCATCTCCCTCAGTAAAAGTTAGATTTAGTTATCACAACTGAAACAAAATTGTTAAATTTAGATTGTGAAATCGGCACTTTTCCCTTAAATCTACTGCAGTGCACCACGAGCGCCACTGACGCACCATAATGGGGCACCAAAAAAATGCAGATATCAGATTAACCTTATACCAATCGGTTAATTTGCACCCACAACATCTAATAACCATTTGATATACATAGAATATAAATAGTTGGCATGATTTTTTCATTACCAATCAAGTAAACACAAATGGGCCATCCCGAAATTTAAGGAATTTTTGCTTATGAAATCTGTAATTAAAGCATCTGTAGCCGCTCTCGCTTTAGCTTTTGCCATGAGCTCTCATGCCGCTGAGAAACAGCTTATCGTGGCTACCGATACCGCATTTGTTCCTTTCGAATTCAAACAGGGTGATAAGTACGTTGGTTTCGACATCGATTTATGGGATGCGATTGCTAAACAGCTGAACCTGTCTTATACCCTCAAGCCAATGGATTTCAGCGGGATTATTCCAGGTCTGCAAACCCGTAACATTGATTTGGCGTTAGCGGGGATCAGCATCACCGACGAACGTAAAAAGGCGATCGACTTCTCCGATGGCTATTACAACAGCGGTCTGCTGGTTATGGTGAAAAAAGATAACAACGACGTAAAAAGCGTGAAAGATCTGAACGGAAAAGTCGTCGCCGTTAAAAGCGGAACTGCCGGTGTTGATTACGCAAAAGCCAACATCAAAACCAAAGACCTACGTCAGTTCCCAAATATCGACAACGCCTATCTTGAGTTAGGCACCGGTAACGCAGACGCCGTGCTGCACGACACCCCAAACATTCTGTACTTCATCAAAACCGCGGGTCATGGCCAATTCAAAGCCGTCGGTGATTCTTTAGAAGCCCAGCAATACGGCATCGCTTTCCCTAAAGGCAGCGATTTACGTGAAAAGGTCAACGGCGCACTAAAAACGCTGCGTGACAACGGTACTTACAATGAAATCTACAAAAAATGGTTCGGCGTAGAACCTAAATAAGCACGTTATTACACAAATATAGCCTGACTCTCTGGAGGCGCTGGCTCATTAGCGTCTCCAGACTTTGACCCATTTAGAAACATATTGCTGTTATTAGTAGGTTGTTTTTAGTTTCCAGGAGAATACAACATGCAGTTTGAGTGGAGCGCCATTTGGGACGCTATTCCTATCCTGCTCGAAGGGGCCAAGCTGACGCTGTGGATTTCAGTGGTCGGTTTGCTTGGTGGCTTAGTTATCGGCTTAGTGGCAGGTTTCGCCCGTGCCTATGGCGGCTGGTTAAGCAACCACATTGCGCTGGTTTTCATTGAGCTGATTCGCGGCACCCCTATCGTGGTGCAGGTGATGTTCATCTACTTCGCGCTTCCGATGATGTTACAGGCTTTCATGCCGGTACGTATTGATCCGCTCACCGCCGCCGTTGTCACCATCATGATCAACTCCGGCGCGTACATTGCTGAAATCACGCGTGGTGCGGTGCTCTCAATTCACAATGGTTTTCGTGAAGCCGGTTTGGCTCTTGGCCTCTCCAAACGCGATACCCTGCGTTATGTGATCATGCCGCTGGCATTACGCCGCATGCTACCGCCGCTGGGCAACCAATGGATCGTCAGCATCAAAGATACCTCTCTGTTTATCGTCATCGGCGTTGCCGAATTGACCCGTCAGGGACAAGAAATTATTGCCGGAAACTTCCGCGCAATGGAGATTTGGAGCGCAGTCGCGGTGATTTATCTGATCATCACATTGGCACTGAGCTATGTATTACGTCGTCTGGAAAGAAGATTGAAAATAATATGATTGAATTTAAACATGTTGATAAAAGCTTCGGTCAGACTGCGGTACTGCATGACATTAACCTGAACATTAATCAGGGCGAAGTGGTGGTTATTATCGGGCCGTCGGGTTCAGGAAAATCAACGTTGCTGCGCTGCATCAACAAGCTAGAAGAGATCAGCGCGGGTCAGCTGATTATCGACGGCATGGACGTGAGCGACCCTAAAGTCGACGAGCGTTTGATTCGCCAAGAAGCTGGCATGGTTTTCCAACAGTTTTATCTGTTCCCACACCTCACCGCGCTGGAAAACGTGATGTTTGGGCCAATCCGTGTTCGCCACATGAAGAAAGAAGATGCGGAAAAACGCGCACGCGAGCTGCTGGCGAAAGTTGGCTTGTCTGAACGTGCCGATCACTATCCGTCTGAACTTTCCGGCGGTCAGCAACAGCGTGTGGCTATTGCCCGTGCGTTGGCGGTTAAGCCGAAAATGATGCTGTTTGATGAACCCACCTCTGCGCTCGATCCAGAACTGCGTCATGAAGTACTGACGGTGATGAAAGATCTGGCTGAAGAAGGCATGACGATGGTTATCGTTACTCATGAAATCGGCTTTGCGCAGAAAGTCGCATCGCGTTTGATTTTCGTCGATAAAGGCCGTATCACCGAAGACGGTGAGCCTGACGCGTTGATCACCAACCCGCCAAGCGATCGCCTGCGCGAATTCTTACAACACGTTTCATAAAGCCTCATCACGCTAACAACCAGGGCGCATATCCAGCGCCCTTTTCTTTTGCGCAAATCTGATTATCACCTCAATTACGCACGAATCGCTCACGAATACTCAGCAAAATCTGCTAGTTATTCCTATACTTAAACGTATACCGCTCAATCATCCCCGCTATCGGCAACGATAAGCGAGGGTTTGATGCCTATATCGTTCAATTAAAACCCCATCGCCAAGTCCTGTTTTCCGCTTGTTTAATGGAGCTTTTTTATGCCACAGGGAGCCCGCCTTATCCCCTCTTTTACTCGGTACCTCGTTTTACTCACCGTTCTCTTTTTTTTATGCTCAGCCAGCGTGAATGCCGTTGAACCCCAAAAGGAAACGGATTCAAAAGCGGCCTATTCTGCATTAGCTGATATTCTGTCTGATGCTACCAGCCGCGATGCGCTGATTGCTGAACTGCGTGACAGTGCCAAAACCGGTAAACCTTTGGCTGAAAAAAGCGCCAGTACTGTTCCTACTGAAACCCGCGATGAAACCTTTGCTGACCAGCTAGACTCCAGCATTCAAGGGTATCTCACCATCGCGCAGAGCAAATTAGACAGGTTGATCATGGCGCTGAAATCGCCGCCGCATAAAGCGTTTAATCCCCAAACGTTTTGGCCTGCCCTCACCCATTTCTTGTTTACCGTTGCGGTGACCTTTGCGCTATTTTTAGCGATTCGTTTTTTTGCTACGCCGTTTTATAAGCGGATTGGCAGTTGGGGGCACAAAGCGCGTGAGAAGCGAGCAGACTGGGCTCGACGCCCAACGGCGATTATTAGCGCGTTCATTATTGATTTACTGATCTTGCTGTTTTGTGTCACCGCCGGAAATATTATCGCGACCACCTTCGGGACTAACAGTCCGGTAACCATGCGCCAGCAAGCCCTTTTTCTGAATGCCTTTGCCCTGATTGAATTTTTCAAAGCCATATTGCGCCTGATATTTGCGCCAAAATTTGACTATCTGCGCCCGTTTCCCTTCAGCGATGCAACCGCAAAATATTGGAATACGCGGCTGGCATGGCTGAGCGGCCTCATTGGTTATGGGTTGATGGTGGTGGTGCCTATTATTCAGGTGCAGCTCGGGGCTTCATCTGCCGTGCTGGTGAACTTCTGCATTATGTTGGCTCTGACCGTTTATGCGATTGGCCTGATACTGGTCAACCGCCTACGGATACAGAAAGAAATCGCCGCGCTTGGAAACCGCTCGCTGGCTTTTTTCGGCGTTTTTTTGCATGCGCTTTCACACATTTGGCATATTCTGGCCATCGTTTATTTTCTGGTTCTGTTTTTACTGTCGCAGTTCGACCCCGGCAGCAGCCTCGCCTTCATGATGAGTGCCACGATTAAAAGCCTGATCGTCGTTGGCTCCGGTGCGCTTATTTCAGGCCTGCTCACCCGCTGGATCTCACGCCGCATCACGCTGCCTGCCGACATCAAGCTCAAATATCCGATGCTTGAACGGCGCGTAAACTCCTATATTCCTAGCGCGCTGCAAATCATGCGGTTTATCGTTGTGGTGGCGATCCTGCTGTTCCTGCTCGATGCATGGCATATATTCGGCCTTCGGGCATGGCTAGACTCGGTAACCGGTGAAAAAATTATCAGCGGATTGGTTCATATTCTGCTGATCATGTTTATTGCCGTTCTGGGTTGGACACTGCTCGCCAGCGTGATTGAACATCGGCTCAGCCTCGAAATGGACAACCCCAAGCACCCTGGTGCTCGTGAACGCACGCTGCTGACGCTATTTCGCAACGTGTTATCTATCGTCATTACCACGATTACCGTGATGATTATCCTGTCACAGATTGGCATCAACATTGCGCCACTGCTAGCGGGCGCTGGAGCATTAACGCTCGCCGTCAGCTTTGGTGCTCAAACGTTGGTTAAAGACGTCATTAACGGCATATTCATCCAGTTTGAAAACGGCATGAATACCGGTGAATACGTCACCGTATTTGGCATTACCGGCACCGTCGAGCGCATGACCATCCGCTCTATCGGCCTGCGGGATGATTACGGCGTTTATCATCTGGTGCCCTACTCGTCGATCACCACCGTAGCCAACTATGCACGTGAATTCGGCGTATACCGCGCCAACTACGTGATTAGTCGCGATGAAGATATCGAGAAAGCCAACGAGGTATTGAAACAGGCCGTCGCTGAATTACGCGATAATCCGCGCTTAAAAAGCTTACTTATTGGTGAACCTGCGTTTAACGGCGTGGTGAAATTGGATGATGTGTCATTTACGCTACGCACGACAATTCGCACCGTTGCACTACAACAGTGGACGATTCAATATGCGTTAGACAAACTGGTGAAAGAGCATTTCCAGCGGGCTGGAATTAAAACGCCACATCAAAATGTTCAAATCAGCTATGCAGCACCGGAACAACCGACTTTGTTACCACCGCAGAACGATACAAATGACGTTGAGAGATAATGGGTAAGAATGCCTCTCCATGTGGAGAGGCATTAAAGATTGCGTGGAGATTAGCGGATTTTGCGCTTGTTCTCTGGCAAGAACGTCCATGCGATAAAGCGGCTGACTTTCTGCCCTTGAGACATTTCAATGGTGCGAACGTCTAGCGCTTCCACCTCTTCCAAGGCTTCATAAATCGCGGGCAAGTTCTCCTGACGAGAAACCAAACTGGTGAACCAACCAACCTGCTTGGCAAAAGATTCGCTCTCTTCAATCATTTTGGTGATGAACGCAACCTCACCGCCTTCACACCACAGCTCACCGGCTTTTCCACCGAAGTTCAGCACCGGTGCGCTAGCATCGCGACCCAAGTTAGTTAGTTTACGACGGGTGCCGCTCAGCGCATCTTCCGCAGAACGGTGGAACGGCGGATTACACATCGTGGCGGCATAATGCTCACCGCTCTTGATCGCGCCTTTCAGAATTTTGTTCGGGTCTTGCTGCTGACGCAGACGAATATTTTTTGCCGCCTGCGGGTTTGCCTTGATAACGGCACCCGCTGATTTTAGCGCCACCGCATCGACTTCAGTGCCGGTAAAGCGCCAGCCATACGCGTGCTGGCCAATCAGTGGATAAATACAGTTTGCGCCGACGCCAACATCAAGAATGCACACATTCTGTCCACGAGGCACCTGATAGCCATGATCTGCGGCCAGCACATCAGCCAAATAATGCAGATAATCTGCACGACCAGGGATCGGTGGACACAGGTAGCCTTCAGGAATATCCCAGTGTTCGACCTGATAAAAATGCTTCAGCAATGCGCTGTTTAACGCTTTCACCGCCAATGGCTCGGCAAAATCAATGCTGTCATCGCCCCATTGGTTGCGGAAAACAAACGCTTTTAGCTCCGGCGAAGTCTCGCATAAAGTAGGGAAATCATAACGTTCACGATGAAGGTTACGAGGATGCAAATTGGTTTTCTGTGCAGGGAAGTTCTTCTTCTTTGGATTTTTCATTCGGCGATTTCGATCAACGTTAAGACATCATGAGTGTATTCCCCCTATGCGCTTTGCCGCCTAAAAGCCGCCAGCAGCGTCGGTCAGAGGAATAAAATAGGGAAATTAGCCGGAGTATACCCTAAATGGTTGGCGTTGCGTTAAGGCGGAGAGTCAACGTAGCCACACCGATAGCACCAAGCTGTGCCTATTTATGCTGTAAGCTGTCGCTAACTCTGTTCAATGCGTAAGGATGTCATATGTCTTCACCCTTTGAGTATTACAGTTATCAGCCTCGCCAAGGGCATGGATTAAGCCACGATCCGCTCAATGCCATCATCGGCCCTCGTCCAATTGGCTGGATCAGTTCAATCAGCGCCGACGGCAAACACAATCTGGCACCCTACAGCTTTTTCAACTGTTTCAGCTATCATCCGCCGGTGATTGGTTTCGCCAGCAGCGGCTGGAAAGACAGCGTGGCGAACATCAATGAAACCGGTGAATTTGTTTGGAATCTCGCGACGATAGAAACGGCAGAAGCCATGAATCAAAGCTCCGCGGCGCTCCCACGCGGGGAAGACGAATTTGTATTTTCCGGCGTGAATATGCAGGCCAGCCAGTGGGTCAAGGCGGCGCGCGTTGCGGAAAGTCCGGTCAATTTTGAGTGCAAGCTAACGCAATGTATTCAGTTGCAAGACCAATATGGTCAGCCATTTGATTCGTGGCTGATATTAGGTGAAGTTATCGGCATTCATATCGCGGAAAATCTACTCAACGATCAAGGCGTATATCAAACCGCGGCGGCAAATCCTATTTTGCGAGCCGGAGGCCCTTCGGCCTATTACACGATCAGCGATGAAAATCGCTTTGATATGCTCCGGCCGATAATAAAATAAAACGTTTCAAACGGTTAAAAAAAACACAGTTAGATATATGAAGCCTTTTATATAAAATATATTTGGCTTCAGCAAGTTAGCTAAGCAACGAGCAGAGCATCACCACGGTAATTCACATTAAATAAACATTTTTCATTTTTAATTAATCCTCCCGCAATAGAATTATTCATACCAAAAAGAAATATCCCTGTATTTATTAATGGAAATATCATATTTTCTGTTTAGAAAAATCCTAATCTATAACGACAGGTGTTCCGAAATTATTCAGGACCCGAATTTATCCAGGAACAGTGGCATGGTTTTACCCTCAGCCTTGTACAGAAAGCCCGTTTCAACATCATTACGTATCTTGATATCAACGTTAATTGCGGCACTTGTGGCCATTATTTTCGTTATTCTGGCTGGGCATGCCATACAGCACCAACGCCAAAACCAGCAATATGAATTGGCAAAAACAGGGCTAATGTACGCCACACATTTGGCCGATGACTTAGACCAAAAAATGGTCTCGCTTCTTCCTCTTACCGCGCTCGACTGTGAAAGCGTGGTGAATACCTTAGCAAGCAAAGCCGTATTCAGCGGCGGCGTTCGAGCCTATATTCTGGTTCGTGACGGCATTGCCGTTTGCTCAAGCGTCACACATAGCATGTCATCACCGGCATCCAAAATTTATCCCAAGCTTGATCTAAATCGTGATTCCGACATGGTGCTACAGCAAGGAACGCCGCTGGTTCCCGATCGTCCCGTGATTGCATTTTGGCACTCTATCGGTGATGGAACTCGCACCGGCGTGTTGCTGACGCTGGATATCAATCCCGCGCCCTACATGCTGTTTTTTAGCCGTGAACGCACCATCTCAGGCCTCGCGCTTACCATAAAAGATCGTGCTATCAGCACTTTTGAGCCGAAAATCGTTGCCGAGAACGCGCTGCCCGCCCATCCCGATATTATTATGCAGGATGAAAAGAACCGCTTTACCTTCCGTCTGTATGGCAGCCCGCTGTCAGCCGGCGATTTAGGCCTGCTTGGTCTGGTGACTTTGCTGGTTGCCATGGTCGCGTGGCTAATCACCTTCTATGTACTATCGCAACAAAGACGGCTTGACCGCGACATTTTACAAGGGATCAAGCGCGGTCAGTTTTTCCTTGTTTACCAGCCAGTCATTCACTCAGAGACTCAGCTGCCGGGGGGATTTGAAGCGCTGATTCGTTGGAAACACCCTAAACTAGGGTTGGTTCCACCAGACGAATTTATTCCCTACTGCGAATCCGAAGGGCTTATCGTTCGTTTGACCCAGCACATTATGGAACTGGCGGCTCAAGATGCGCATCGGCTGATCGATGTCGTGCCTAAAGGCACCAAGTTAGGGCTGAATATTTCTCCCCTACACATGACGCTAGACAGTTTTAAAGCTGACGTGCGCCATTTCCTCGATTTGATGCCGACCGAGCATTTCATCCCGCTGTTCGAAATTACCGAACGCAGCATGGTGCAAGACGGCGGCGCTGAGAAAATTTTCGATTGGTTGCACGATTGTGGCATTGAACTGGCTATCGACGATTTCGGCACTGGCCACAGCGCACTGATTTATCTCCAGCGCTACAAAATTGATTATTTAAAAATAGACCGCGGCTTTGTGAACTCTATCGGCTTAGAAACCGTCACCGCGCCGGTGTTAGATGCGGTTCTGGAATTAGCACAAAAGCTGAAGTTACAAATCGTTGCCGAAGGGATAGAAACGGAGGAGCAGGCCGAATACCTGCGCCAGCGCCACGTAGATTATTTACAGGGTTATCTCTTCTGCCGGCCTCTTCAGTTGGAACAGCTGCGTGATTACTATCAACGATACGATTGCCACCCACTGAGTGCCAACGATAAATCGGTCTGAGAAGCGTCGTTTTGCAAAGAAGTTAGAACAAAAGTTAGAACAAAAAGTGCAATGAATTGAAACTTTTATCCCTTGCTTGGCATAACATTGCTATTCTTGGTACATCCGCAGGGTTGCGGAGCATTCAATGGCGTAAAACGCGCTAGCCGCATAGTCTGCATAGTCATAATTGCGCCGCGTAGCCATTGTTGACCTGATTGATATGTCATATATGCCTAGAGCATTCTAGGCGTTAAGCAGGAGCTAACACATTCATGTACTCGCGCCTTCTAAAGACCTTGTGCACGGTGGTCCCCATTGTGGCCGCCTTCAGTTTCAACCTTCGCGCAGACGTCATTAACGAAAGCTACGCTTTTGCTATTTTAGGCGAACCCAAATACAGCAGTGACTTCACTCACTTCGACTATGTCAATCCCGCGGCTCCCAAGGGCGGCGATATTACGCTTTCTGCGCTCGGCACCTACGACAGCTTCAATAGCTACGCCTCACGTGGCCACTCGGCGGTGCGTGCTAACCAGCTGTACGACACGCTGTTTACCAATTCCGCCGATGAAATTGGCAGCTACTATCCGCTGATTGGCGAAACCGTACGCTATGACGACAAATTCAGTTGGGCAGAAGTTAACATTAACGCCGACGCACGTTTCCAAGACAACACCCCGATCACCGCACAGGACGTCCAGTTCAGCTTTAATAAATTTATGACCGAAGGCGTACCGCAATATCGGAGCTATTACCAAGGCGTAAAAGTTAAGGCGATTTCTCGATTAACCGTGCGCTTTGAACTTCCCAAGCCCGACAAAGAGATGATGCTCAGCCTGATTGGCGGCTTAAAGGTGATGCCAGAAAGTTTCTGGAAAAACCATAAATTATCCGAGCCACTCAATACGCCGCCGCTCGGCAGCGGCCCGTACCGTATTTCTGATTATCGCCTCGGCCAGTTTGTCACCTACTCGCGGGTCACCAACTATTGGGCGGCCAATTTGCCGGTCAACCGTGGGCAATATAATTTCGACACCATCCGCTACGACTATTATCTGGATGACAAGGTGGCCTTAGAGGCCTTCAAAGCGGGCGCTTTTGATTTCCGCATGGAGACGTCACCCAAAAATTGGGCAACACAGTATAGCGGCGGAAACTTTGCCAAAAACTATATTGTTAAATCCGACGAAACCAATCAATCGGCACAGGATACACGCTGGCTAGCCTTCAATACCCAACGTCCTATTTTTGCCGATAGGCGCGTACGTGAAGCGATCTCATTAGCATTTGACTTCGAGTGGATGAATAAAGCGCTGTATTACGACGCCTATCAGCGCACTAACAGCTACTTCCAAAATACCCAGTATGCCGCCCGTGGTTATCCTGATTCTGCTGAGCTGGCGTGGCTTGCGCCGCTGAAAGGCAAAATTCCGGCGGAAGTGTTCAATCAGGTTTATCAGCCTGCCGCCACCGACGGCAGCGGCAACGACCGAGAAAATCTACTGAAGGCTACCAAACTGTTAGAAGAAGCCGGTTGGACGATAAAAGACCAACAGCTTGTCAACAAAGCCACCGGAAAACCCTTTGCCTTTGAGCTTTTGCTGCCAAGCAGCAGCAATTTCCAATATGTGATGCCGTTTAAACACAATTTGGAAAAGCTCGGTATTACGCTGAACCTGCGTGAAGTTGATACCTCGCAATACAGCAACCGCATTCGTTCTCGTGATTTTGATATGTTCCCTACCGTATACGGCGGCATGAACTATCCCGATCCTTCGCTGAAAATTCTCTGGCGCTCAGACTACATCAGCTCAACGTGGAATAGCGCGGGCGTGCAAGATCCCGCGGTTGATAGCTTGATTGATAGCATCATTAGCCATCAAGGCCAGCCAGACGCCCTGCTGTCGCTCGGACGCGCATTAGACCGCGTGCTGACGTGGAATTACTACATGCTGCCCATGTGGTATTCCAACCATGACCGCATTGCCTACTGGGATAAATTCTCGATGCCGGCTCTGCGCCCAGCATACGATCTCGGCTTTGATACTTGGTGGTATGACATCAACCGTGCGGCGAATCTACCGCAGCAACGGCGTTAAGAGGTGTTCTGATGACCGCTTATCTTATTCGCCGTTTGCTTCTGATCATTCCCACTCTGTGGGCCATCATCACCATTAATTTTTTTATTGTGCAAATTGCCCCCGGTGGCCCGGTTGATCAGGCCATCGCCAATATCGAAATGGGGCAAAACGCCGGTTTTGGTGCCGGTGGGGGCGAGCATGTTGGCGCTGCGCACACGGGTATTGCCGCCAGCAACGTTGGCGAAGGCCAATATCGTGGCGCTCGAGGCCTCGATCCTCAGATAATTGCTGAAATCGAAAAGCGCTTTGGCTTCGACAAACCGCTCCACCAGCGTTACTTCGATATGCTGTGGAACTACATTCGCTTTGATTTCGGCGACAGCTTGTTTCGTGGCGGCTCCGTGATGTCGCTGGTTAAGCAAAGCCTGCCGGTGTCCATCTCTCTCGGGTTATGGAGCACTTTAATCATTTATCTGGTATCGATACCGCTAGGCATTCGCAAAGCCGTTCACAACGGCTCACGGTTCGATACCTGGAGCAGTACGCTGATTATCATCGGCTACGCTATTCCTGCGTTTTTATTTGCCATCATGCTGATTGTGCTGTTTGCTGGCGGTAGCTATTGGGATTGGTTCCCGCTGCGCGGCTTAGTTTCCAGCAACTTCAGCTCGCTATCGTGGTATGACAAAATCACCGATTATTTCTGGCATATCACGCTACCGGTGCTTGCCACCGTGATCGGCGGTTTCGCCAGTTTAACTATGCTAACCAAAAACTCCTTTTTGGATGAAGTTCGCAAACAATACGTAGTTACCGCACGCGCCAAAGGGCTGGATGAAAAAAAGATCCTTTATCGCCATGTGTTCCGCAACGCCATGTTGCTGGTTATCGCAGGCTTTCCCGCCACCTTCATCAGCATGTTCTTCACCGGTTCGCTGCTTATCGAAGTGATGTTCTCGCTCAATGGTTTAGGATTGCTAGGCTATGACGCTATTTTGCAGCGCGATTATCCGGTGATGTTCGGTACGCTGTATATTTTTACCCTGTTGGGATTACTGCTGAATATCATCAGCGACATCACGTACACGTTGGTCGACCCGCGTATTGATTTCGAGGCTCGCCACTGATGAAACTCAACCCAATCAATCAGGCACGCTGGCAGCGTTTTAAAACCAATCGCCGTGGCTATTGGTCAATGTGGATCTTCCTGCTGGTTTTTATCATGAGCCTAGGCTCAGAGCTGATCGCCAACGATAAGCCGCTTCTGCTGCGTTATGACCAACACTGGTACACGCCATTTTTGGTCAACTATCCTGAAACCACGTTCGGCGGCGATTTCAAAACCGCTACCGATTACCAAGATCCGCTGATCCGCAGCAATATTGAGCAACATGGCTGGGCGATTTGGGCACCAATTCGTTACAGCTACAACAGCATCAATTTTGCCACCGAGGTGCCATTTCCGTCACCGCCGTCTGCTCAGCACTGGCTCGGCACCAATGAAAACGGCAACGATATTTTAGCGCAGGTGCTGTACGGACTCAGAGTTTCTATTTTATTTGGCCTGATGCTGACGGTGCTTTCTAGCGTGATTGGCATTACCGTGGGCGCCACACAGGGCTTTTACGGCGGAAAAGTCGACCTTATTGGGCAGCGTTTTATCGAAGTCTGGTCAGGCATGCCAACCTTATTCCTGATTATTTTGCTCTCCAGCGTGGTTCAGCCCAACTTTTGGTGGCTGCTGGCGATAACGGTAATTTTTGGCTGGATGGGATTAGTTGGCGTGGTGCGTGCAGAGTTTTTACGCACGCGAAACTTCGATTATATCCGTGCCGCACGCGCCATGGGCGTTGGCGACCGTACCATCATGCTGCGCCATATGCTGCCCAATGCGATGGTCGCAACGCTGACGTTTTTACCGTTTATTCTGTGCGGCGCTATTACCACCCTCACCTCGCTCGATTTTTTAGGCTTCGGCTTGCCTACCGGTTCTCCATCGCTCGGCAGTTTACTGCTACAAGGTAAAAATAACCTGCAAGCACCTTGGCTCGGCATTACCGCGTTTGCCGTGCTGGCAATCCTGTTATCGTTGCTGATCTTTATGTTCGAGGCGGTACGCGACGCCTTCGACCCATCGAAGGTGAATTGATATGGCTAAACTTTCACAGCATCCACTGCTCAGCATTCGCGATCTGAACATTTGCTTTCGCAGCGGTGAAGTGACACGTCCGGTGGTTAACGGCGTTTCGCTGGAGATCAACGCGGGAGAAACGCTCGCCTTGGTCGGGGAGTCAGGCTCAGGAAAAAGCGTGACTGCGCTGTCTATTTTGCGCTTGCTCTCATCACCTCCCGCCGAATATCCCCAAGGCGATATTCTGTTTAACGGCCAATCTTTGCTGCATGCCACAGAACCCTACTTACGCAGCATACGCGGCAATGAAATCGCTATGATTTTTCAAGAGCCGATGGTTTCGCTTAATCCCTTACACAGCATTGAGAAACAGCTCGCTGAAGTACTTTCTTTGCATAGAGGCATGCGTCAAGTTCAGGCGCGCGCGGAAATCCTTCGCTGCTTGGAGCGAGTTGGGATCCGTTCGCCAGAAAAGCGTCTTGGTGATTATCCCCACCAGCTCTCCGGCGGCGAACGTCAGCGCATCATGATTGCTATGGCGATTTTAACCCGCCCTAAACTGCTGATTGCCGATGAACCCACCACCGCGCTGGATGTTTCCGTGCAGGCGCAAATTTTAGAACTGCTGGCAGAGCTCAAGCAGGAGCTGAATATGGGGATGCTGTTTATCACCCATAACCTCAACATTGTGAAGCGCTTAGCCGATCGCGTAGCCGTTATGCGTGATGGCAACATTGTAGAAACCGGAGAATGCCAGTCGCTGTTTGCCGCCCCGCAGCATCCCTACACCAAACAATTGCTTGATGCTATTCCCTCAGGCGATCCCGTTGCGCTCCCGCAGCCAACGCAAACGCTGCTGGAAGTTAAAGATCTCAGCGTAAAATTTCCTATTCGGCAAGGCATTCTACGCCGCACGGTCGGCTATAACGCCGTGGTTAATCAGCTTAATTTCACGCTGCGTTGTGGGGAAAGTTTAGGCCTAGTGGGGGAATCGGGGTCAGGTAAAAGCACCACAGGGCTGGCGCTGTTACGCTTGCTCCCCTCACAGGGAGAGATTTGGTTTGACGACACGCCCCTACATCAGCTGAATTTAAAACAGCTTCAGCCTTATCGCAGCCAAATCCAAGTGGTGTTCCAAGATCCCTATTCGGCGCTAAACCCGCGTTTAAACGTGCAGCAAATTATTGCCGAAGGGTTGCAGGTCCATCAGAAGCTCAGCGCGCAGGAACGGGAACAGCGTGTGATTAGCGCCATGAACGAAGTGGGTCTTGATCCTGAAACGCGCCACCGCTACCCAACGGAGTTTTCTGGCGGACAGCGTCAACGCATTGCGATTGCGCGCGCGCTTATTCTTGAGCCACGTTTGCTGATTCTGGATGAACCCACGTCATCGTTAGACAGGTCGGTGCAGGCGCAAATTTTAGCCCTGCTGAAAAAGCTTCAGCAACGCTATCAGCTCACCTACCTGTTCATCAGCCACGATTTACAGGTCGTTCGCTCGCTGTGCCATCAAGTGATGGTTATGCGTAATGGAAAAGTGATTGAGCACGGAGACTGCGCAGAGGTATTTGCTCACCCCGCGCAAGATTACACTCGGCAGCTGCTAGCATTTGCAGACACGCCGTGACTGGAAAAATAGGCAGGTTGATTTAAACACCGGCAGCCTGATGGGCGTGCCGGTATTCTGCTCTAAGCGCCTTTCAACGGTCAGAACGGATACTGGGCGACAATCGGTTCAGCAATAGCCACACCGACGTTTTTTAGGCGACACATCGCCGCACTTTCATCTTCAAGATGAACAAATAGACAAGGTTCACCGTCAAGCTCAACGACAGAGCAGTTTACCTGCATCTCTTGTAAAGACTGATTCAGACGTTTCATGATTTGCCAAGCTGCTTCTCCCTCTTCACTCAGGAGCTTCAGGCCAATCAAACTATTATTATCAATAACGTTATTATCGATAACAGTATTATTAACGTCCGTATTCTCAGCGCCAGTCGTTTTCGCCAAATAAATGGGTTCAACCTGCACACCGGTGAGCCCTGATGACCAGCGGTAGCTCTGAGGCAACCGGTGGACTATCGAAAGCTGGAAACTATTCACATTTTTACCCTGATTAAAAACTAACTACAATTTTTTCACAAAAAACTCACATCGTAAACCACAGATCGCACTATTTAGGCTATTTGATGACTTAATCGTCATTTTATTGTGGTTTTGTTTATTACATTTCGGTAACACCAAAGTAAAAACGACAGAAACAACGATCAATCTGGCACTACCCCATTTTTTCTACACAAATACCACGATGGGAGGAAGTTCTGCTGCTGCGGTTATATGTATACTTTTCTCTTTATTACCACAACCATTTTTGTTTCATTTTAATTACTTTGTCGTATTTTTCAATTTACATAAGAAATACAATAATTCCCTGAATCTCGATCAAAGAAATTAGCTAATCATTTGTTTTAAAACAATATTAATCGATGGTTAAATAATTAATAGTTTTAATGTTTTCTTTGTTTTTAAGGGTTTCTATCTGTTTTGGTAAAAAATACTGTTAACAAAATGAAAAGCCCACAACAAAATCGCACGAAAAATATAGTTAGCATGATTATGTTTTCATGGGGATTTATAAATTAGGAAAGCGTTTGCTTTTATTTGAAGAGAAGCCGTTTACGATGGAGGGTATTAATAGAAAAGTATGCAGTAATGCCGTTTAGTTTTTTTGACTGCCTGTACGGCAATGAACTGTAGAATATTCGCATAAAGCTTCGAATAAATCAGATCCGTAACTCATTTCTCACTGCATAACCCTTTTTAATGTTCCCGATGAACACTTATATAAAATCAATGAGTTATAGGTAGGCGAAAAAAAAAGGATTGGCTGGAAAATAAAGTTTTTTCGCATTTTACCCCCCTCATTTCCGAGAAGTTGATTCCATATCTAACAGTAACTCACTGTAAATGCATCCAGCCCGTTTCATTGCTGAAATTACAAGCATATAGTTTTCTGGCTACGGAATAATCCGTAGTCGGATTAGCGTTCCGCAATACATCTCTCGACAGCACTATGCCATAATGGAGTGCGCTTAGACTCACCCGAACAATGGTGGCTCAGGCAGGGGCTTCGCAAGAAGCACTGATTTCGAGAGTGTCGGTGACGCTAACCCTATCTGAGCTGCCACCCGAGTTTAGCGTCTCAGTGGTAGTCATTAAATAAGTCACTCTCGAGGTTTAAAATGACTCAATCTATTTATGATGCAACACACCAAGACGACTCCATCACCATTTTTCGCGCTCTGATTGCCGATCTCCGTTTTGATAATCTTAGCGATACCCAACTTTGCGATCTCAGCGGCGTTGCCGCAGAGTCTGCTGAAGGCTTATGTCAGGGGTTATCGTATTTAGGTGAATCGCTCGAGAATGGCGTTCAAATTCCGCAGGAAAGTTTGGCGCAGGTTAGCGCTTGGCTGAAAGCATCAGCCCATCTGATCCCTGCATTGCTGGCGCTGTGTGAGCAGGCAAATACACGCTTGTTGCATATCCAAAATCATATGCCAAATAAAGCAGTGTAATCGTTAGCGCAAGTAATGATAGTTAGTGAGTGCAATGATCGTTAATGGCCTCCCCGCCTACTTTTATCAGCGGGGAGCCAAAACACTTAGGCAGGATCGATACGGTTGCTAGCCTTAGAAGGCCTTGATGCATACAGGAACAGCATCATGGCCGCAAAGATGCACAGGAACATCGAGCTCACCATCGGCCATTCGCTTCGAGCAGAAGCAAGCGCCAGTAGCGTCCCCACTACGGCACCCAAGCTAAAACGCAGCGTTCCTGCCAGCGAGGATGCGGTGCCTGCCATATGTGGGAAATCGTCCAAGATCACCGCCATCGCGTTAGATGTGATCATTGCGATACAGCCAACATAGGCGGCAACACCAATCACCAGCGACCAGAAGCCTAAGCCCAGCATGGCGGTGATCACTAACCAAATGCCCATCACAAACTGTACTATCAGACCAAAGCGCAGCATGTTGATCGCACCAAAACGACGTACATTGCGGCTATTAATCAGCGTCATGATGAACAAGAAGACAATATTCAGCGCAAAGTAATAGCCGAAATGCTGCGGCGATACGCCGTTAAGATCGATATACACAAATGGCCCCGCGCTGAGGAACGAGAACATTCCCGCAAAAGAGAAGCCACTGGCTAACATGTAACACAGCACGCGTTTATGACGGAACAACGAGGCAAAATTCCCCAGCGCTGTGCGTAAGCGAAACTTTTGCCGTTTCTCTTTGGGTAGCGTTTCTTTGATGAAAATTGCCACCAGCACGGTGCCCAAAAGCGCAGCCCCCGCCATCGCCCAGAAAATCGCATGCCAGCTAAACCAAATCAGCAGCGCTCCACCCATAATCGGTGCAAGCAACGGCGCAATGGTCATCACCAGCACCACAAAGGACATCATGCGAGCAAAATCATCCTTGGTGAACATGTCGCGCATCAGCGCATTAATCACCACACTAGCAGCCGCAGCGGCTAAACCGTGGATCAAACGCATCACAATCAGCTGATCGACCGACTGCGCCATCGCACATGCGGCGCCCGCCAAGGCGAAGAACAACGTGCCATACATAATGACCGGTTTACGCCCAATGCTGTCTGCCATTGGGCCATAAAGCATTTGTCCAAATGCAAAACCCAGCGTGTAGGCGCTAAGCGTCATCTGTACATCACCACTCGGCACACCAAATTGTTCGGCAATCACCGGCATACTCGGCAAATACATGTCGATTGCCAGCGGCATCAACATTGATAACAAACCGAGGATCAGGATCAACCCAAAATGGGAACTACGGGGTGTCTGCACGCAGCATCTTCCTTTTTAATAAATAATTTATACCCAAAATAATTGGCGTTGCGTCACGGCGGCCAACGCGTGCCGCCAACACAGAAGCAACGTTAAGTATGACGGGTAATTAATCTTTCGCTAACAGTTCAGCAGGCAAACCTACGCTGGCGATCTCTTCCTCGGTCAGAGGACGATATTCACCCGGTTCGAGATCTTCATCCAACACGATGTCACCGATACGTTCGCGGTGCAGCTCCACCACGCGGTTGCCCACTGCGGCAAACATACGTTTTACCTGATGATAGCGGCCTTCACTGATCGTCAAACGCACCACGTTGGCATCAAGCTGCTCGAGCGTGGCAGGCTTGGTGAGATCTTTTTCGCCGTGCAACTGCACGCCTTTAGCAAACTGCTCGGCGGTATCGTCAGCCAGCGGATGTTCCAGCGTCACTAAATAGGTTTTATCGCACTGATGTCTTGGCGATGTAATCCGGTGCGACCACTGGCCATCGTCGGTCAGCAGCACCAAACCCGTGGTGTCCAGATCCAGACGCCCTGCCGCATGCAGTTTCTCCGCCAACGGTTCTTCGATGAAGTAAAGGATCGTTGAATGATCGGGATCGTCAGTGGAGCACACATAGCCCTCTGGCTTATGCAGCATGAAATAACGCGGGCCGTGGATCTGTTCCAGCACCTGACCATCAAAGGCCACTTCTTGTTCTGGGGTGAGCTTGTGCGCACCGCTTTTTACAACTTCGCCGTCTACAGTGACGCGTTTAGCACGCAGTTCTCGGGCGATCAGCGCACGGCTGATACCTAACTGCTGAGATAAAAACTTGTCCAGTCGCATGGAACCTGCTTTGTATTTCTATAAGAATCGGAGGGTTTCATTGTGCGCACGCAGCATGGCTGTCTGAATAAAAGGACGGCCTAAATATGCGGGCATCGTTTGGAAACCAAAGAAGAACCGCGGATTATAGCGACTCTTCACCCTCACGCCTATCTTAAGCGTAGTTTAATTCACCCTATTCGGCTCAAAGCCCGAGCGAGATTGTTTGCTTGGCGATAAGTTAGCCAGCGGGCTGAATTGCTAAACGACGCTACCCAGCGTCATGCGGTATAATGACGACCTTCATCGAACATAAATTACAGGAATTACTCAGATGTCATCTATTCACGGTCATGAAGTTTTAAACATGATGATTGAGTCTGGCGAACAATTTTCAACAGAAAGTCTGGTTGCCACCATCGAACAACGTTTTGGCGCCGATGCCCGTTTCCATACCTGCTCACAGCAGGATTTAACGGCAGCGCAGTTGGTGGAATTCTTGGCTTCTCGCGGCAAATTTATTCCTAGCGACAGTGGTTTCAATACCCACAGCAGCAAAATCTGCCAGCACTGATTATAGTTGATGACATATTAATGGCCTTTACTCTTCGTCCTTATCAGCGTGAGGCGGTGGACGCCACCATCGAGCATTTTAGAAAACACCAAGAACCTGCGGTTATAGTCTTGCCCACCGGAGCAGGAAAAAGCTTGGTGATTGCTGAGTTGGCGAAAATTGCGCGTGGCCGTGTTCTGGTTTTAGCTCACGTTAAAGAGCTGGTGGCGCAAAACCACAGTAAATATTGTGCCTATGGTTTAGAGGCCGATATTTTTTCAGCCGGTTTACAGCAAAAAGAGAGCTGCGGGAAAGTGGTGTTTGGCAGTGTGCAATCAGTGGCACGCAATCTTCCGCTGTTTGACGGCGAATTTTCGTTGCTGATCGTGGATGAATGCCACCGCATCAGCGACAGCGATGACAGCCAGTATCAGCAAATCCTTCAGCATTTACGTAATAATAATCCGAAGCTGCGCTTATTAGGGCTAACGGCAACCCCCTATCGTCTTGGCAAAGGCTGGATTTATCAGTACCACTATCACGGCATCACGCGCGGCGATAGCAAGAGCCTATTTCGTGACTGTATTTACGAATTGCCGCTGCGCTATATGATTAAAAACCAATTTTTGGTGCCGCCGGAACGATTAGACATGCCGGTAGTGCAATACGATTTCAGCCGATTAGAACCGAGCAGCAATGGGCTATTTCGCGAAGTCGATCTCAACCGCGAATTAAAAGATCAACAGCGCATAACGCCGCATATTGTCAGCCAAATCATGGAATTTGCCGCCACGCGTAAAGGCGTGATGATTTTCGCTTCCACCGTTGAGCACGCGCGCGAAATCCACGGTTTATTGCCGCCAGAACAGGCCGCGCTCGTCAGCGCCGAGACACCGGGCGATGAACGTGACGCCATCATTAATGCGTTTAAGCGCCAAGAGCTGTTATATCTGGTGAACGTTGCCGTGCTCACCACCGGATTTGATGCGCCCCATGTCGATCTCATCGCCATTTTGCGGCCCACCGAGTCCATCAGCCTGTATCAGCAAATTGTTGGACGCGGTCTGCGATTATCGCCGGGGAAAACGGATTGCTTAATCCTCGATTACGCGGGTAATCCACACGATTTGTTTACTCCAGAAGTCGGTACCACCAAACCGCACAGCGACAGCCAACCGGTACAGGTATTTTGTCCAGGCTGTGGTTTTGCCAACACGTTCTGGGGTAAGACCACGGAAAATGGCGATATTATCGAGCACTATGGCCGCCGCTGTCAGGGCTGGCTAGAAGACGATGAAGGTGGACGCGAGCAGTGTGACTATCGTTTTCGCTTTAAAACCTGCCCGCACTGCGGCGCGGAAAATGATATTGCGGCACGGCGCTGCCATCAATGCAATCAAGTGTTAGTCGATCCCGACGACATGCTGAAAGAAGCCTTGAAACTCAAAGATGCCTTGGTGCTGCGCTGCGGCGGTATGCAGCTGCAACATGGGGAAGATGACAAAGGTGAGTGGCTGTCGATTACCTATTACGACGAAGACGGTGCTGACGTGAGCGAGCGTTTCCGTCTTAACACGCCCGCCCAGCGTACCGCATTTATGCAGCTATTCCTGCGCCCGCACCTGCGTGCGCCCGGCATTGAGCTGGTCTGGAAAAAGGCGGCAGACATCGTGGCGCAGCAAGACAAACTGCGTTATCCCGATTTTGTTGTCGCCCGAATGAAAGGCCGATTTTGGCAGATCAGACAAAAAGTTTTCGATTATCAGGGGCGCTATCGCAAAGCCGATTCTCTCAGCGGTTAGGTGTTGTAACAATGAGCGGGCAGATATATTTGCCGTAAGCCCCGTATTTCGTTAGAATGCCGCCCGCTTTTACTATTAAAAGCAGAATCTCCTGCCTGTTGCTGGGTCGCCTGTAACAGGTCTAAATTTTATATAGAGATACAATTATGTTCACTATTGAAGCAACTGCACGTAAAGAGCAGGGTAAGGGTGCGAGCCGCCGCCTGCGTACTTCTGGTAAGTTCCCTGCTATCGTTTATGGCGGAAACCAAGAGCCAGTAGCCGTAGAAATCGATCACGACACTACTTGGAACATGCAAGAGAAAGAAGGCTTTTACGAACAAGTAATCGCTCTGATGATCGACGGCAAAGAAACCAAAGTTAAGGTTCAAGCTGTTCAGCGTCACCCGTTCAAACGTAAACTGACTCACGTTGACTTCGTTCGCGCTTAATCGCCGACTGAATCACGTTTGTTTGAATAAAACGTTTTGAAATAGAAAACGCCGCAATTGCGGCGTTTTTTTTGTCTTAATTTTCGGTCTGACATTCAGCGTGGAAGATTAATTCCCACCGCCACTGCGGCGCTGTAGCTGGTCACGCAGATTCGGTGGCGTACCTTTAATGGTCAGCGTATCCGTCGCTGGGTCCCAGAAAATACGTTCGCCCAGCAGCATCGCATCAAAATTAATCGTCAAACCACCGCCGCTGCCCGCCATTTTGGTGAGCTGACGCAGCGTGCTGCGATCGGCTGGGAAGCTTTCTTCCAAATCATAGCCCTGTTCTGCGGTAAACTGCTGGAAGTCTTTTTCGCCTACGGCCGGAATTTCTTTCGCTAACGCTTCCAGTTCAATTTCTTCACCGGCCTGCAATTGTCCATTACAGTAGCTATATACCTGCTGACGATAAGCCTGACGCTCGTTCTTATCGAGCTGACCTTCGGCGCAATAATCATCAACCGCTTGCAACAGACCACGGTTTTGCGCTTTGGCGTCCAAACCTTCGCTGGCGGCCAAGAAATCCATAAAGAAGTCAGAGACTTTTCGCCCAACTCGACCTTTCAGGAAGGTTAAGTAGCGGTGAGATTCAGGATTGGTTTCCCACTCGGTCAGATCAACACGCGCCACGATATCCGCGCGCATAATGTCCAGATAGTGGGTGCTGCTGATATCCAACTCTTCATTAACACGCATGCTGCTACAGCTGTTAAGCACCGCAATCAGCAAATACTCTACCGCCAGATAGCGATATTGGCAGAACAACACCACGCCACCGTCGGCAAATGGATATTTTGCCAGCTCGTCACGCAGACGGCCGGTTGCCGCACGGCTGAACGCCAGAAAATCTTCGTTGCCACGGCGATAATTACGTAATGCCTCTGCCAGCTCGCTTTCTTCGGAGAAGGTGCCATAGGCTTTACTTTTTGCGCTATACACGCGGTGCAGCTCGGCCATCATCTCTTCTACTGCGGCATTTTTTGCCAACAAAGAGTCGCGTAGCACCACATCTAGCTGTTGTTCATCGCGTTTAACCAACTGATGCAACGCAATCTGTTCGAGATCCAGACTCATTTTTTCTTCTCCCCTTTCGCCTCGGACACATTTTTACCCTAAATAATTCGAGTTGCAGAAAGACGGCAAGTGAGTGAATCCCCAGCAGCTTACTCAAGTAAGTGACTGGGGTGAACGAACGTAGCCAACGTATATGCAACTTGAAATATGACGGGTTGAGGCGCGTATTCAAACACTGTTAATACCTACTCGCAAGCGGCCATCGCATATTGATGAATTCAATGGTGAGAGCTAAGGTATAATCAATAACGCAACAAACGTATAAAAGAGCGGAAAATCACGCGTCTATACGGTAAGATATGGCACTTTGTCAGTCTGAGAAGCTTAATTCTATGCCACAATCATCCCGTTATAGTGACGAACACGTTGAACAACTGCTCAGTGAGCTGGCCAACGTACTGGAATCGCACCACACGCCAAACGATCTTTCTTTGATGGTTTTGGGCAATATGGTCACGAATCTGATTAACACCAGCATCGCACCCGCTCAGCGCCGTGCTATTGCGCGCTCTTTTGCTGAAGCCCTGCAGGCTTCGATTCGGGAAGATAAAGCCCATTAATTTTTGCTCGGACGTATAGACATACTTTTATGGTGACAAACCGTCAGCGATACCGTGAAAAAGTTTCCCAGATGATTAGCTGGGGGCATTGGTTCGCTCTGTTTAATATTCTGCTCGGTCTGCTTTTGGGCAGCCGTTATCTGTTTGTCGCCGATTGGCCATCTTCATTGTTTGGTCGTGTCTATGCGATGATCAGTTGGTTAGGGCACTTTAGCTTTATTGGCTTTGCTGCCTATCTGCTGATCATCTTCCCACTCACGTTTGTGGTGATGTCGCAGCGATTACTGCGCTTTCTTTCTGCCGCGTTAGCGACCGCAGGGCTAACGCTACTGCTGGTTGACGCCGAAGTGTTCACCCGTTTCCATCTCCATCTCAATCCGGTGGTGTGGGAACTGGTGGTTAACCCCGATCAAGGTGAGCTGGCGCGCGATTGGCAGCTCATGTTTATCAGTGTGCCGGTGATTTTCCTCGTCGAAATGCTGTTTGGCACCTGGAGTTGGCAAAAACTTCGTAGCCTAAATCGGCAGAAATTTGGCAAGCCGTTAGCCGGTTTGTTTATCACTGCTTTTTTTGCATCGCATTTGATTTACATCTGGGCCGATGCCAATTTCTATCGCCCAATCACCATGCAGCGCTCCAATCTTCCGCTTTCATACCCAATGACGGCGCGTCGTTTCTTGGAAAAACATGGTCTATTGGACGCCCAAGAGTTCCAGAATAAACTGACACAAACGGGCAGCCCAGAAGCCGTATCCGTTGAGTATCCGCTCAATAAGCTGAGTTTTGCCGATAAAGGTGCAGGTTACAATCTGCTTGTGATTGCGGTCGATGGTCTACGTGCCGACGATCTCAAACAAGACTTACCGCAGCTTGCTGCCTTTGGTAACGATAATCTCGAATTCACCCAGCATTACAGCTCGGGGAATAATCTGGATAACGGGCTCTTTGGCCTGTTCTATGGCATCTCACCATCTTATCTCGAAGGTATTCTGGCGGGGCGTAAGCCATCGGCGTTAATCAGCGCACTCAGCCAGCAAAACTATCAGTTTGGCCTATTCTCTTCTGATGGTTTTAGCGCCCCACTCTATCGTCAGGCACTACTGACTGATTTCTCGCTACCTGCGCCAATTCGTCAAAGCGACGCCGCCACCACAAAACAGTGGCAACAGTGGCTATCAACCCAAACGACGCAGTCACCTTGGTTCTCATATGTGAATCTTAACGGCACGCGCAGCGCTCTGGCAGATACCTCTCAGCACAAGCCTGAAGATTACATGGTGAGATATCAACAGGCAGCCGAAGGCGTAGATGGGCAGATCGCCGCCATACTTGATACGCTAAAACAGCGTGGTGAACTGGACAAAACCGTTGTGGTGATCACAGCCAGCCACGGCATTGAATTCAACGATAGCGGCAAAGGCGATTGGGGCTACGGCACCAACTACAGCCGTTATCAGCTTCAGGTGCCATTGATTATTCATTGGCCAGGAACACCAGCGCAAACCATCAACAAACTCACCAGCCACGAAGACGTGATGGCAACGCTAATGCAGCGTTTACTCCACGTCGATACCCGAGCGGTTGACTATACGCAGGGGGAAGATCTGTTCGCACCAACGCGTAAACATAACTGGCTGGCGTTAGGTGATAGCAACGAATTAGTGATCGTCACACCAAAAGAAACTGTGATTCTAGATAAAAATGGTCACTATCGTACCTATGACTCTGACAATGAAGAGATGAAGGGCGAAAAGCCACAGCTCGCCTTGCTGCTGCAGGTGCTGACGGATGTGAAGCGGTTCATTGCCAACTAAAAATGGCTAAAGCGCACACAATCACAACGCCATGCTCTTGAAAACCGTTAGGTTTTGAGTAGTATAAAGGCAGTTCGGCACGTAGCGCAGCCTGGTAGCGCATCGTCATGGGGTGGCGAGGGTCGAGAGTTCAAATCTCTCCGTGCCGACCAAAAAACGCCTCGAAAGCCAACCTATAACGGGTTGGTTTTTTTATGTCTGGGTATGTGCTGTAATATTACAGATAGACAATTTCTAACGTTGCTGAACCTGCAAAACTGATCTTAGAGCCAGATGGCAGATCTTCCAGCGGTGCAAGCGCAACGGCAGCATCAGCCTGTACTGTAAATAACTCGCCTAACGCAAACGCACTGTTTTGTACCCAACTGCAGGCTTTGCCGTTATTGCGCATCGTTGGCACCGTGTCGTTTAAATCCAACATGCCATTATTGGCAATGCCTATCTGGGCAGGCACACCATCGACCTGCGCTGAATGAAATAACACGTTCCACACGCCTATCGCTTTTCCCCCAGACGTCATCCCTAAACCAAAACGCTGATCGGTCTGAGCGGGCGTAATGTTCACGCTCGGCGAACTCCAGCTCAAATTACCGATTGATAAAGTACTGCCGCCGCTATTATCGACCGCGCGAAGACCGATACTCGTGGCTGATTCACATTGAACTGTAATCCCCCCCGCAAACGACTTTACAGGAAGCTGCGTAGCGGTTTTCGCTGCGAGCTGATTACGGTTAATATTCCCAAAATCCAACGTAGTGGGCGATTGCAAAATATGACAGGGCGGCGGATCTGCCTCCGCAGTAAACGACAGTTGCACCTGAGACGAGGCAAAAACAGGCCCCCCCCATCCTCCCAAAATCATAGCGGTTAACAACGCCAATTTATTCACTCACTACCTCCAGCGTGCCATTGCTAACCAGCGTTTTATGTTCTTTGATGTGGACATTACTATCGTTAACGACGGCAACCGATGTCATCTGCATGACCAGCGTTGTCACTGGCTCATTGCTGTTAGGGGTAATGCCAATATCAGGCAGCAGAGGCAATTCTTTAACGTTATCTGAAGTAGCAACGCCGCCACCTTGCTTATACATTAGTGTCACTGATTTGCCATCGGCTTGAGCATCACTCACTATCAACGATAACTTGGCAATATCACCTAGCAAATAGCTCTTGCCTGCGCTGCCTGCCGCGGCCCGATAGTACAAAGTAATACGCTCTGGCCGCGGACAAACTATCGTTACCGTTGTTACTTTTTGACCAATAATATTGCCGTGCTCACCGCTGGTTGATTGAGACAATGTTCCGCGGTTAAAGGTACCAAAATGTGTATGAGGCTGACTAACGTTGAGATCGCAGTCACTGGCTCTAGCACTCAAAGAGAGAGAGATTGCAATCAAAAGCAGCAGGTTACATTTCACATTGGGCATCATAACTTTCATACAATTTATCCGCTTCAGGTTCTTCATTAAGTTTGAAATGCACCTGGCCCCGATCACCAGAAGCCGTTTGAAGCACTAATTTCTGCGCTAACTGGCTATCAATCAGGAATATAGTTCCATCACCCGCCACCGTTGTGATGTAGTTGTCATGGGAGTCATAAATAAGTGAGCCTTTCTCTGCCAGCTTCCCATTTGGTAAATGAATGCGGATCAACGCGCGCCGGCTGACAATAGTGCCAAATGTATAATTCGTTACAGAACCACGGGCAACATGAGCCACCTGAATACCATTATTGACGTCCACGTTTTTCGGTAAACTCTTCGTATCTAGAACCAACCGTGATTCACCATAGGCACTCATGCCAGAAGACACAGCATACCCTTGGCTGTTACTCCAAACTGGCCCTTGCGGTGTTTGGATTTCACCGCCGCTGATACCTGGAATCTGAACTACCGCATAGGTATCCTGCAATGGATAAGGTGAGAAAAAGACCCCTTGTTTGGTCGCCACCACGCCGCCAGAAGCGCCCACGGTATAGGTGCTATTTTCTGAGCCGTAACGCGAGTAGCCTAAGCTAAGCTGAGAGTAATTTGGTAGCGCGTGGACATTGGCACTAAAAGCCCCCACGTCGCTATCGCTACTCTTATTGGCCGCCAGTGAATAACTCAATCGCTCGTTGATTGTTTGATCTAATGTGACTCCCCGAGTGCTGTTATTTCCCACACGTGACATGCTGGCACCAACCCGCACGGAGCCAAATGGAATGCTCATATTCATATAAAACATCGAGTTGCCATCATCACCGCTATCTTTTTCCGCATTCATTGAAACAGACATACCGTTACTAAACGTTTTTGACCAACCCATGGTCATACGGCTGGTGGCTTCTTCTGAAGAAAACATAGAAACGCGCGACCAAGACAGGTTAAATGCGCCTAAATCCTCAAACGAATATCCCACACCGAGGCTGTACTGAGATTTATAGCGGGTATTAATGTAGTCACCATCCTCTTCCTCAGTGCTGGGCCCCCCGTCAGTAAGATCACGGTAGCCAACATCTTGCATCGTCACCGAGCCGTTAACATTCAAACTGTCAGCTAAGGGCATACTGACTGACAGATTATTTTGCATACCCTTTGTTTGACTACGAGCATCGCTAGACAAAATTGATCTTCCACTGAGGCTAAGACCATTTGCCAAGCCTGTACTCAATTGAGCCGCTATGCTTTGATATTTTTGAGCCACCAATGCACCGCTGCTCACCATTGAACGTGTTCCCCAAGGTGTAGACACGTTGAACGTTGTCAGATCGTTTGATCCGATATTGTCATTATTGCTCTGATCAATCTTGCCAATTGCAAATGAATAGCTGGTTTCCTGCTGGCTATAGCCATGCGTAAAAGAAGAAGCAGGAACAAGGAAGCTGCGCGTTGCACCATCTTGCTCAACGACATTAACGTTCAGGTCTGCCGTATTGTTTATGGTAGGTAATCGATTGAGCGTAAAAGCGCCTGCGGGAACTTGAGTTGAATAAATTAATATGCCTGACTGACGCACTTCGACTCGCGCCTGCGTTTGCGCGATACCACTGACCGTGGCTCCGCTTTGCTTGCTGTTCATCAATGCACTTTCAGGCGAAAATTGGATCCCAAAAACTTGAGGCATAGCAAACAGCGAGTTAGCAACGCTAATCTTTCCCGTTTGCATCACTGTTTTATAATTCGGCAGAGTTCTTTGCGCATAGGTATAAAGTTGATCAAGGCTTCGCGTATCACCACTGCTGCTATATGACTGGCGACTACGAATTATCCAATCATTTATATTAAAGCCTTCTTCAGTATTACTTTGAAATGTATTAATGTTATTACTGTTTGAAGAGTTCTTATCATCCTCGCTATTTGCATCTGAACTCGATTTCTTGCTGTTATTTTCCATCATCAGCAAATCATAATTAAACATCCCACCGATACCGCCTGCGGTATATTGGCTTATATCAAGATTATTAGTATCTTCAATAGCATCAGCGGGTAAAATAAACTCAACTTTACTCTGCCCAGGATCAAGCTTTAGTTCAGCTTGCGGGTAGTATGACTTTAATTCAATACATTGCTCTGACTCGGCTTTAATTGATTTAATTCCAAGTGCTATTAAATCATCACGATGCAAACAGAGTTCACCTTTATCATCAAAATTAATTGATAGCGGCCTTTTCTCCACACCATTAATGACAGGCGTTATTTTAGTCACACCAGGTGAGAATTTCTTACCCGTTCTAAAATAATCATTAAGCGTTGTTGATAAACCACGAGCTTGTAACGTTGAAAGATCAAAATCTACAGTATCATTAGCCGCATATAGAGAAAAAGAGAGCAAGCTCAATGGTAAGGTAAATACAACCTTATAGATATATTTCTTTACATGAAACAAGGTGCGTGCTGTCATAAAAGCCTAATATAAAAAAGAATTAATTATAATAAAGATTAAATAACTGCCCGCACCTTAGTCATTAATTTACTCTAGAAAGAGAACGTTATTATTTATTAAAGATAATCCACTTGAACGGTAATTGACCCATCAAGCTTAAAGCCGTTAGGATCCAAGTCTTTTGCTGACTTAACTAAAGGTCTCACTACATAGTCCCACGTGAAATCAGTACCTGACAGCGCCTTGTTATTGCTGTCCATAACTAAGTGTGATTGCCCTGCAAGGCAGTTATTAACGACTAATGCGCCGCCCTGTTCAGTCGTTGCTCCGTTAAGGTTATTTTCAGAAATACATTTTGAGAAATTTGCAGAAACGCCATCAACCTTAAGGCCAGTGAAAGTTCCGCTATACTGACCGATAGTGTTGCCTTTATTATCAGTCCCTAATCCTAAAAAGTGGGTAGCATTACCGAATTCAGAACCATCATTATTATAGGTAGGTACTGGCGTCGTTGACGCAGTTACCGATGATGCACGATCATCTGTGGTGGAAACACCGATTATTGTCTCGCCTTCACAGTTAACGGTAACAGCATCAATCAGCATTTTTTCATCGAGCAGTTGATAGCTTCCCGACAGAGCTGGCGCCATTGCGGCATTAATATTCCCGTTAGCAACCTCCCCCGCGGCGCCCGTTCCAGTACCTAAGACCAGAGTGCAACTCGCTGGGCTCACGGTACCAGTAACTTTCAGCTCAGTAGTATCATTCACTGGTACGGCAGCAAACGCTGGAGATATTGCAGAGCACAATAAAGGCAATAGTGTCCATGCTAAGCCGTTATCTTTTAGACGTAAAAATTTCATAGCAATCCTTAACTATTTTGATTAGAGATAATACAAACTAATAGTAGATGAACCATCTAAGGTAATTTCTTTACTTAAATCGATATGGTCTGTCTCTGTAATTGTAGCCATGACGTTATAGTCCATGGAAAAGACTTTCCCTTTAGCGATGTCACCCTTAGAGTCTAAGAAGTTAAAAGCGAGTGGGCTTCGTGTACTCATATATTCAAAAACATCAGTTGGCGTAGCGGACCCTTTTTGGAAAGGCGTGGCTGCGGTACTAGCAAAATATTGTCCAACGCCATCGATTTTCAGCGCAGACAATGTAGCAACGTAATTACCTATACCTTGACCTAAGCTGTCAGTACCCAAACCGAGATTTAGGCCTGAGCCAGAAGCCGTTCCACTTGGTTCTAATTGCTTATAGCGGCCAAGAGTGTCCATTACACCAATTGCCAAGCTAGCAGATCTATTATCATTCCAGTTAATTGCAACGCTGGTCTCTGATGCACAGGTAATGGTGATCGCATTTGGCAGCGTTTTAATAGGCAGGTTGGTACTATAGGTACTATGGAGCGAAGAGGTAGATATGTGTCCATAGTCAATAGTCCCATTTGCAGCAAGCGCAACTGAGCACGGTGGTGGCGTATATTCTCCGGTCACGGTGAGCTTACCGGAAGGCCCGACTGCAGGGTCGGCAAATGCGCTAGAAATTGACATAGCCAATAATGGCAATGCCAACAATTTTAGCGATAGTTTTACTTTCTTTCCTGACATTTTACTTTCCTTTTTATCGAGATAATAGAACAAGCAGCGCTATTTAATGAGACACACTAGCCTCATAGGGTTTTACAAAATAACCATACAAATTCGCCGGTGTGATGGTCACTTTCTGGATATCAACAACTTTGTTGTTCAGTTTTACGTTAACCGTATCTCCAGGCAATAAATATGAGCGAGGTAGCGAGGCACTCGCTTTTTGTGATTGCACACTGATGATAGGTGACATACGAATTACGTAAGCGCCCGTATTTGTTACCTTTAAAGTATCTGGGCTCACCTGCTCCCATTTCAGTAACGTCCAAGGCTCCAAATTCTCTTTCAGACCCGCTGGGTGAATAATCAATGGCACATTTTGGCGCAGCGTAATCTGTAATTTATCCGCCGTTTTATCCGTGGCTGGAATGCCTTCAAAAATGGCACGTTTAAACTGTTCAACGGCTTTGGCGGGCGTTTTCAGCATAAAACGTACGGTCTGGCTATCGCCAGGATTAACCCGAGCAACTGGGGGAGTGACAATCAGTGAATCTTCTTTATCACCCGGCAAGTTTTCAACTGATGAATAGAGCAATACAGGTGTAGGATCGGTGTTTTTAAGCGTCATCACCCCTTCCCCTTCCTCTGTATTCACTACTACGACCGATGTTTCAAGCTTCATACCTGATGCATGTGCACAGTTGAAAACAAATAGTGGTGAAAAACAAGAAAGACAAATAACAGAAAGTTTTTTTATGGTCGGTATATAACCATTTTTAATTAACATCTTTTAACGTTCCTCTAATATAGCCAGACAGAAATATGCTTCTGCTGCATGTGATAGCTTCAGATAGCGTTTTTATTAGCTATAATTAACTCGTAATTTAAAATTGCTTAATAGCAGTCTCAAAATCATACTTAAAACTTCTATTTAAGTCACTCTAAGAAAAATCCATTCCAATTAACTTTCTATAAGAATTTTACATCTTATTGATTTTATTGAATTTATCATCATGAATTAGACCTGAAATCATTCTTTAACATTGCTAAACATCACTAACACACTGATAAATAATGTATTAACTACAAACCCCAAAAACCACCCCCTTCCATAAAAAAAAACCTGCTGTATAGTGAGTTTCGTCAGTTAGCTCGTTGCCAAAATAAAGCATCAGCAAATATCTAATTTTATTTATCTGATATGAATGATGCTATATGGATAACAGTATCTGCTAGGAAAATTAATCATTCATCTTATGTCATAAACGATAATGCATAAGAAATTTGAATGATACAAAATACAAAATACATATGAATATAGGAAATATAAATATGAAAGCTTCAAAAATGATGGTATCTGCGTTATCTGTTTTGACCATGATGGCTGCAGGTTCTGCAATGGCAGCTCCAGTTGCCACGCCAATTACCGTTAATGGCGGTACTATCAATTTTACGGGTGAAGTCACTGATGCCGCATGTATCGTTAACCCTGAATCAGCTAACCAAACTATTCCGTTAAGCCCTCTAAAAACAAGTGAGGTAGTTAAAGGCCAGGCGGGTGCATCAAGCGATGTAAAAATCTTGCTGGAAAACTGCACTGTTGACACCTATACCACCGCATCCTTTGCTTTTAATGGCGTGCCTGAGCTCTCTGATCCAACTGTACTGGCAAACGCCCCTGGCGCGGGTGGCGCAACAGGCGTAGGCGTACAGATGAAAGATATGGATGGCAAGGTCATTAACTTCACTGCAGCTGACGATTCAGGTGCAAAAATGACACTGATTAAAGGTACTAACGTCGCAATGTTCACTGCTGCTTTGATTGGTACTTCAGATACAGCAACAGCAGGTCATGTATCTGCGACAACTAACTTTAAAGTACATTACGAATAAAATTTCGTTGATCGTGAATAATTTATAGAAGCTATTTTTATCTAACGCCATAAACTTCTTATGGCGTTATTTTAAATTACAGACAATGCATTAAATGCACTTAATTAATATTTTTCATCCTACCTTTAACATCTCGATAAAAATTAATTAAGTATCTTCGGCATAAATTTGAAATTTCAACCTCATATATTAAGCACCATCAGTAAATATAAACTAAGGCTATAGGTTATGAAAACCGTAAAAATCAGCTCGTTAATAAATTTATTACTCTTCAGCTCAATTTCTATCTGCGGAGCATCAGCGGCCATAGCCGGTGGAGTCGGTCTCGGTACGACAAGAGTGATTTATCCACAGAATAGTTCGCAGGCGTCTTTATCTATTCAAAACACCGATGCCAGCAAAGTTTTTCTGATTCAATCTTGGGTATCCAACCCTGATGGAAATAAGAGCGCTGATTTTATTATTACCCCTCCTATTTTCGTGATTCAGCCAAAAAAAGAAAATACGATGCGTATTATGTTTGTGGGGAAAAAACCACTGCCAACAGATCGTGAGTCTCTTTATTACCTAAACAGTAAAGCAATACCTTCAGGAAAACCTGAGGAAGGCAAAAATACACTCCAGATCGCAACGCAAACAACCATTAAATTGTTTGTGCGTCCTGATAATCTGCCTACACTCAGCACCGACGCGCCTCAATCTTTACGCTGTAAACTAATCGGGGCCAACTTAAACGTAAATAATCCATCCCCCTATTATGTAACGTTGGTTAATCTTAACGTTGGCAATCAAAAAATGCCAAACACCATGGTTCCGCCAAAATCAGAGGTACAGGTTCCATTACAAGCAGGCCCTGGTGGAAACATTACATTCCAGACCATGAATGATTATGGTGCTAAAACTGTTCAACAAACATGCTCCATGTAACATGCCTGAGTACATCGTCAGGGATTGGCGTTACCTATTTCTATATTTTCCAGGATTGAAAGTAAGATGAAAAAGCAACTTTATTTCGCATCAGTTCCACGAGCGAGATCTGCTATTAGCCGTTATGCGCCCGTTGTTTTTTCATCACTGGCTATTGTTTCTCCGGTGCAAGTATTCGCTGAGCAGTATTTTAATCCGGCATTTCTATCCAGCGATCCTTCCGCAATTGCGGATCTCTCACGCTTCAACAATGAAGGTGGGCAGGCTCCTGGGAGTTATCGCGTTGATATCTATATTAACGATACCTTTGTCGCTACGCGTGACGTGGACTTCAAATATTCAAAAGCGACGGTGGCGCCGGAGAAAAATACGGCAGCACCTGTCGAAGCATCATTAAATACAAAATCGTCGGATACAACGGATACGCTCGTGCCATTTTTCAGTATCAAAGAACTGGAAACGTTTGGTGTAAACATAAAATCCATGCCTGCGCTCAAAGAGACTGCGGAAGATAAAGCGGTCAATCTGGAATCCATCGTTTTAGGAAGCAGAGCTTCTTTCGACTTTGAAAAACAGCGTCTTGATTTGAGTATTCCACAAATTGCGATGAAAAATGATGCTCGTGGCTATATTGCCCCAGAGCAATGGGATGAAGGGATCAACGCCCTACTGTTGAATTACAATTTCACGGGCAATGAAACTAAGGCTTACAACGAACGCCAGTCTGACAAGTTCCTCAGTTTGCAAAGTGGAATTAACCTCGGGCCATGGCGCTTACGTGACAGCGCTTCGTGGAACAGTCAGGATTCTGGCAGCGATCACTCTAGTGATATTCAACATATCAGTACCTATGTTGAACGTACTATTACTCCATTGAAATCTGAATTTGTTGCCGGGGATACCAGTACATCTGGCGACGTTTTTGACAGTGTTCCCGTTCGTGGTATACAGCTTTCGTCTGATGACAACATGTTGCCCGATAGTCAGAAAGGTTTTGCGCCAACTATTCGTGGAATTGCAAAGAGCAATGCAAAAGTAACGATAAAACAAAATAACTACGTGATTTATCAAACTTACGTAGCGCCTGGCGCATTTGAGATTAATGATTTATTCCCAACCTCATCCAGTGGCGATTTACTGGTTCTAGTTGAAGAAAGTGATGGCAGCATTAATTCTTACTCTGTTCCTTTTTCCGGTGTACCTGTTTTACAACGAGAAGGACGAGTTAAATATGCCGTCAGTGCCGGAAAATATCGTAGCGGGGGTAATCAGCAAGATACCCCTGAATTTGGCCAGGCAACCATACTCTGGGGTTTACCTCATGGAATGACTGTCTATGGTGGAACACAGTTATCTGATAAATATCGTAGTTTTGCCGTTGGGTTGGGCAAAAACTTCGGTGATTTAGGCGCATTCTCTGTTGATATCACTCAGGCGAACAGCACGCTGGCTGATGACACTACCCATCAAGGGCAATCAATGCGTTTTCTATATGCTAAAACGCTAAACAAATTTGGGACTAACTTCCAATTACTCGGATATCGCTATTCTACCGAGGGTTTCTATACCTTAAGCGAAACCACCTATAAAAGAATGAGTGGGTATAATGACACCGAAAACGAAGATGACAAAAAAGACAATAACGATCAGTCCAATTATTTTGATTATTATGACCTGAACTATACCAAACGCGGGAAGTTACAGGCCAATATTAGCCAGCAAGTAGGGAAGGAAAGCGGTCTATTTGTCTCTGCCAGCCAACAAAGTTATTGGCATACTGATGAAACTGATACCCTGATACAGTTCGGATTTAATAGTACCATCTGGAATGCCAGTTATAGCGTGGCATATAACTATAATAAAATGCAAAACCAACCAGATGCAGATCAGGTTGTCTCATTTAATATTTCCATTCCTTTGGCACAATTTTTATCTCCGGCACAAGACGACACGATGCAGTCTGGACATAATGCGTTTGCCACTTACAGCGGAAATAGAGATAAGAACGGTAACACAACTCAACAGGCAGGTATTAGCGGAACATTACTGGATGACAATAATCTCAGCTACAGCGTAATGGAAGGCTATGGAAATAACGGGGTCGGTAATAGTGGCAGCGTTAGCACCAACTACCAAGGGGGCTATGGCAGTACAAACTTAGGGTACAACTACAGCGCTGACTATAAGCAGGTCAACTATGGTGTATCAGGTGGTATTGTTGCCCACCGTAATGGGATTACGCTCAGCCAACCTCTTGGCGATACCAACGTGCTTATCGCCGCGCCCGGTGCTGATAATGTCAGTGTTGAAAATAACACAGGGGTGAAAACTGACTGGCGTGGATATGCTGTTGTGCCTTACGCCAGCACCTACCGCCAAAACCGTATTGCCCTCAATACCAATACACTCGATAACCACACGGACATCGATGATGCCGTGGTTAGCGTTGTACCTACGCAAGGAGCGATTGTGCGCGCTAATTTTACCGCACACAACGGCGTGAGAGCGTTATTAACCATCATGCATAATGGTAAACCCCTACCCTTCGGTGCCAGCGTGAGCAGAACCGATATTACTGCCAGTGGCATCGTAGGAGACGAAGGGCAGGTGTATATGGCAGGGCTGCCTCTAAAAGGAACCTTGAATTCACAATGGGGTCCGAGCGCGAGCGATCAATGCCAAGTTAATTATACTCTACCTGAAGACAGCCTTAATAAGGCTATCGTCTATGCCAATATAGTATGCAAATAGGTGGATATTTTCATGACGTCATTCATTCAATGCGGCGGAAGAATGGTGCTAACAATCTCATATTTTATTAAACAGGTCATAGCAATGCGCAGTCTATTGAACTTATTTCCTCCTCGCTTAGCAATATTATTTGGGCTGTTTATTATCAGTTTATACAGCCATATAGCTTATAGTGCCGATCCAGGAATATGCAGCCCCAGCAATGGCATGGTGCCCGAACTGCATATTCAGATGAACATGACCACGCCGCCTGTTGGCGATCCTACACCTCAAGGATATACCTATCCCGTTGTGGTGGCGGCTCCGGGACCGATCAAGTGCCAGCCGACAGACCCAGAACCGACAAGTTATACCGTGTTTTCAGAAAATAATGGTTACTTAACTCGTGACAATGGAGCTACGATTACCCTTGATGACCCATATCATCAAGGATTCAGGATGAAGTTAGCAGTGGGTACAGTACCCGGATTCACCTCTTTGAACCGATGGGCAGTTACAGATAAGAACTCTAGTGCTATTTCGCAGCCCGTTTACGCCGCGGTTATGGTCTTTCCACCAAGTAACAACCCTGATCCACATGACATCATGCTAAATAATGTTTTTTTGGGATATGTCGCCGTATCAGAAATAAATACGTCTGATGTCACTGTTCCTACTAGCACCGATGGTATAACTGCCGTTTATATTTCAGGGAAGCTACATATTCCACCTACTTGTAAACTTCAGTTGGATAAACCTGAAGTGATAATGCCAGATCACTTTGCCGCTGATTTTACTGCGGCAGGCGCGGGCGGGATCTTAGATGATGCACCCACCCGCTTGGGCATCCAAGGGCTATGTTCAGGCGGCGGGGGATCGGGAGACGGTGATATAGTGCGTATTTCCATATCATCACTCTATCCGGGGGATGGGCAAAATATTATCGGCATTCAAAATACGCCAGAAATTGGTTTGATAGTACGCGATGGTCAAGGGAATATACTTCCGGTCAACTATTCTGAGGTAGCCCAAGTTCCAACAACTCAAATGACTGTGGGTGAACGACACGAGGGATACTTTGAATACCCGATTTCATTCCAGTTGGTATCACGAACCGGGACTGCGCCAAAGCCAAAAAACTATAACGCACAGATCTCCGTCATATTATCAATGGAATAGTGAAACCATGATGAAATATAAATGGAACATAGGTTTTTTCATACTTAGCAGCCTCTTTCCTTACGCGGGTTATGCTAATGTCGTTTACAATGGTTCAACACCTATAAATATAAGAGGAACTATATTACCAAGTTCATGTACTGTTGCTAAGAAAAGCCAAGCACAGAATATCGATCTTGGCTCTTATGCAAATAACACATTGACCACCGTGGGTAAAGTATTAACGACAAGAAGGTTAAGTATCTCGCTGACGGGATGCAATGAGGGAATTATAGGTACCGTAGTGACGCTTTCAGGAGAACCAGACCTCGACGATCCTACGTTATTGGCACTGAGCAATCCAGATGCAGATGATACGGTAAAGGGTTTAGCTATCCAAATCAGAGATAACGCTGACAATCTTATTCCTATAAACGGTCAATCATTACAGCAGAAGTTGGTTTCTGGTGATAGCAATGTATTAACGTTTAAACTGGCATATAAAGTAACTAAATTACCGGTAACGGTAGGAAATGCTAACTCTGTGCTATTTCTCGATTTGGCTTATCAATAGGATTAATCATGCTAAATAATAGCACCATTCCTAATAAAGGAATTTATGAAAAGGGTTTGCATAAAATACTGTTGGTAACAATACTCTTTTTAAGTTCTGGCATCGTTCTACCAGCGCTTGCTCACGACGTTACGGTAAATATTACCGGAAAGGTCACCAATGGCACCTGTTCAGTATCCTCAGATTCTGTGAATAAATCCGTTGATCTGGGAAGTGTACCCATTAGCCTATTCTCCCAAGGTAGTACGAGTTCACCTGCAGTGCAATTTACGATTAATCTCGAAAACTGCGGTGCTATTAGCCATGGCGTACAGGTTACATTTTCTGGGACACCTGATGAAAATAGCCCTGATTATTTCAAACTATCACCAGGCAGTTCAGCAAGCGGTATCGGCATAGTTATTATGGATGATACTAGGAGAACTATTTCAGTTGGTGGAACATCAAAATCTTATTTAATTGCGGGTGGTGTAGCAACTAAATCACTTATTTTTTATGCCAAAATGGCTGCCGACGGTTCTGCCTTAAAAACAGGAACGGTAACCTCAAGTGCGACATTTACCACAGCTTACCCGTAGAGGCACTTTATGAGATGCTTTGATAATAAAAAATTCCACAAACTGTTTTACACCATATTATTATCAGCATTACTTACAGCAAATGGACATGCTGGAATAATGATAGGCGGTACCCGTTTTATTTATCATGAAGAGAATGAAAAAGGTCTCTCTTTTCTGGTTAAAAATTCAGATAATTCACCCTATTTAATTCAAACAAAAATATTACCGGATAACACGCAGGGAAATAACATACAGCAGGCGTTGCCTAATTCTGGATTAGCTAATTTTGTTGCTACGCCTCCCCTTCTGCCACTGAGAAAAAAGCAGGAAAATTACATACGCGTTATTCGCACTGAAGGAAAACTACCCAATGACAGAGAAAGCTTATTTCAATTAAGTATCACGGCGATCCCATCCGGCCGGCCTACGGGCAATGATTTGCAGCTGGCCATTCGTTCGCGATATAAATTGATTTACCGTCCTTCGGGTTTAAAAGGAGAACCAAACCAAGCCTACCAACAGTTACGCTGGCAAAGGCATGGAGACTTGGTAACAGTTGAAAATCCAACGCCCTATTATGTGACGTTGTTCCAAATGGATATTAATGGAAAATTACAGCCAGCTAAGGGCGTTGTAGCTCCCTTTGGCAGCAGAACCGAATCGTGGTGCCCGAAGAATGGTGGATGCGATTTGAAATGGCAAAGCCTTGACGATCTCGGCACGCCAACACCTGCGTGGGCTATTAATCCGAATGCAACAGCAAGCTTAGGAAATGCCATTGCCAACGCGAGCCCAGTGGTAACACCACTGAAGTCAGACGAAAAGAAACCAGATGAAAATAGCTCAGAGGCTCACTCCAGCCCTGCACACCCATAGCAGATGATTTTTAATGATAAATCCCTATAACATGCGGTGCAGTGAGCGTCTATTCGCCGCCATCATTCTCCCAAGATTGCTAGCTGTGTCATAACGCAAGCATGCTACTTATGCTAAGCTCCGCCCCTCAAAAATGACAAAGAGACTTCCCATGCGCAAGATAACCATCGTCATGATCATCATGGCTGCCGCGGTATACGCATACAACTATATGTAAGATGTAAGCGAATAAACTGGCGCTGCTTTTCTCAGCATCGCCCTTTATCCTTTCTTCACGCCTCTCGCTTTTTCATAATAAATCCCAGCGCTTTGCTCCTGATAGCCCATAATAAATTTCAATTGCTCTCTTAAATCTATTAGAGTTGCTGTCCAAAATTATTAGGCACATATCAATGATCGAGCTTACTGAAAAAAATGCGCAACCCCGAACGCTAACGCTGCATAACAGGCTAAAAGCCGCTGAGATCCGCGCCGTAAAAATGAACGTAAGCTGGTTATTAAGCGTACAAATCGCGTTTGTCTTATTTGTTTTTTGTCGCGATTATTTTTACGTCACCTATAAAATGCCAGCGGCTCCCGTATTATCCTCACTACTCGAACAAGCACTCATCGTGATAATGATAATACTGTGCAGTTACGTGGCCGTTTTGCGATTTACCCGAATTATTGAAAATCAGTTTAGCCACACCATGCTCGTCATCGCGTTAAGCATTGGATTGATGTGGTGCTTTATTCTTTCGCTGCTGTTCTACAGTGATTTCAGCCACCTTATTTTTGCTATTTCAACCTTGCTGATGCTGTCGTCTTTAATTGCGCTCTATCCTTCATCACGCCACCTCCTATTCGCCACCACACCGATATGGGCCATCATCGTTGTGCACGCGATGTTTTTTAGTAGCACCCTAAGTGTGGTTTATCTTGCGGGGTATCTGGTATTTGCAGTGCTATTCGAAACCGGACGCCGTCTATTGCGCCGCTGGTTTGTGCTGGCGGTAACGCGGGAACATCAAAATGTTCGGCTAGCGAATAAGCTCACGTTAATGTCGCAGCAAGACCCGCTAACCGCGTTGGCTAATCGCCGCTATTTTGATCGCAAACTACAGCACGCTATTGAACAGGCGAGAAAAACCGACAGTCCCTTTTCTATTATCTTGATCGATGTCGATTACTTTAAAAAATATAACGACCGCTACGGCCATCAGGCTGGTGATTCATGCCTGATCCAATTAGCCAAATGTTTCCAACAGGCCGTTCGCAGCGCCCAAGATTTGGTGGGGCGCTATGGCGGTGAAGAGTTTATTATT
Source organism: Hafnia sp. (assembly GCF_036648275.1). Lineage (NCBI taxonomy): Bacteria > Pseudomonadati > Pseudomonadota > Gammaproteobacteria > Enterobacterales > Hafniaceae > Hafnia > Hafnia sp. Next base: position 58,617 of record NZ_JAVXIQ010000016.1, read on the forward strand.
TTGTTGCCAAATCAGGATAAGTACGCCGCAGCAAAGGTTGCTGAACGCCTCAAGGCCTTAGTGTTCGCTCTAGCGCTACCCCACGATCAATCAGACGTTTCCCCGTATGTTTCACTCAGCCAAGGCATTGCTCAGTGGCAGAACGGCGTGGATGCTAAAACGCTGATCGAAAATGCCGACCAAGCCCTGTATCTCGCCAAACAGCAAGGCCGCAATACCGCTCGCCTCGCACCATAAACAAAAAAGCCAACCCGAAGGTTGGCTTTTAGTTATATCAGCGACAAGAATTACGCAGTGGTTGCTGGTTTCTTGTTACCACGATACGGACGACGCTGCTGTGACGAAGGCGCATCACCACGGGCTTCAGGCTTACGACCTTCTCCCGCCGCACGGCGCTGACCGCCATTATTGCCATTGTTGCTGCGTGGTTTCTCACCAGAGCGAGCACCATCGCGTGACTGGCCGTTACCTTGGCTGCGACCCTGAGACTGTCCGCGACCTTGGCCTTGTCCACGTCCCTGACCACGACCTTGGCTTTGACGGCCGTTTTGGATCGGATCGGCTTTAATGCTTGGATCTGGCTCATAGCCTTCAATCGCAATACGTGGGATCTCACGTTTCAGCAAACGTTCAATATCACGCAGCAGCTTATGCTCATCCACACAGACTAAAGACAATGCTTCGCCAGTGGATTCTGCACGGCCAGTACGGCCGATACGGTGAACATAATCTTCCGGTACGTTTGGCAGCTCAAAATTAACCACGTGCGGTAACTGATCGATATCCAAACCACGTGCGGCGATATCTGTCGCAACTAAAACGCGAATCGAACCGGCTTTAAAATCAGCCAGCGCACGGGTACGCGCACCCTGACTTTTGTTACCGTGGATGGCTGCGGCGGTAATACCATCTTTATTCAGCTGTTCAGCCAGATGGTTAGCGCCGTATTTGGTACGGGTGAAAACCAGTACCTGCTGCCAGTTATGGGTGCCGATAAGCTGGGCCAACAGCTCGCGCTTACGGCGCTTATCAACGAAATGCACTGACTGCTCAACCTGTTCAGACGCCGTGTTGCGACGCGCCACTTCAACGGAAGCCGGATTTGTCAGCAATTTGTTTGCCAGCTCTTTGATTTCATCAGAGAACGTTGCAGAGAACAGCAGGTTCTGACGCTTAGCTGGCAGTTTAGCCAATACACGACGAATATCGTGAATAAAGCCCATATCCAACATGCGGTCAGCTTCGTCCAACACCAGAATTTCAACGTTGGATAAATCAACCGCGCGTTGATGTTCTAAATCCAGCAAACGACCTGGCGTAGCAACCAGAACGTCAACGCCACCGCGCAGTTTCATCATCTGCGGGTTAATGCTCACGCCGCCGAAAACCACCAGCGAGCGAATATTTAAATATTTGCTGTAATCACGCACGTTCTCGCCGATCTGGGCAGCCAGTTCGCGCGTTGGCGTCAGGATCAGCGCACGCACAGGGCGGCGGCCTTTTACCGGCTGCGCATCCTTAGAAAGCAGCTGTAACAGCGGCAGCGTAAAGCCTGCGGTTTTGCCGGTACCGGTTTGGGCACTGGCCATCAGGTCACGGCGTTGTAAAACCACCGGGATCGCTTGAGATTGAATAGGCGTAGGTTCGCGATAGCCCTGTTCTTCAACAGCGCGCAACAATTCGGCACTCAGGCCGAGAGTATCAAAAGACATATTAGGGTAAAACTCCAAATCCACCTTGACCCGAAAGGTCGGGTGCAGTTTCCGGGTGGATTTATCAGACGCGGTAGATAGGTGATCACCACGAGGGATAGGCACAAACTGCGAGTGCAACATAATTGTGGTGGATTCTAACAGAAAATGTGATCGGCGTCTGATATGTTTTTATTATTGTGACTTTTAGCCCCCGTATGCAGCCCCCCCCCTCCCAACCTCCCCCTTCGCAGGGGGAGGAGCCGATCGAGAATCTTTCAGCAGGCTCCAAACGGTTCCCTCCCCTGACAAGGGGAGGGTTAGGGTGGGGTCTATCAACATAGCAACCCAAGGGTTAGGGTGGGGTATCTTGCCAACCTCACCGCTCCCTCAGCGCCTCTTTCACCTTATTCAACGGCTTGATCAAATAATCCAGCACGGTTTTCTGGCCGGTTTTAATCTCTACGCTGGCCACCATGCCGGGCAGGATTGGGAATTTTCGCCCTGCTTTATTTCTGAGCTCTGCGCTCTTAGTGCGCACGTACACACGGTAATAATATTGATCGCGGCGCACTTCATCTTGCAACGTATCCGGTGAAACAATTTCTACCGTGCCATCCAAATTGCCATAGATAGAAGAGTCATAGGCGGTAATTTTCACCGTTGCCGCAAGCCCTGGACGAATATAGGCGATATCACGCGGGTTGATGCGCGTTTCAATTAACAGCTGATCTTCCAGCGGCACGATTTCCATCAGCTTGCCACCGGGTTGCAGCACGCCGCCAACCGTCATCACCTGAATATCTTTCACAATGCCGCGCACCGGTGAAATCATGGTCACGCGATCTAACTGGTCTTCTTTACCCGCCATCACTTCAAGCTGAGCGTCCAGATCTGCGTTGTTTTTTACCTGCTCTTCACGCGCTCTCAGCGCGTACTGGTTACGCGCATCGTCAATTTTGCCCTGCAATTCGCTGGCCTGTCGCTGCAAACGAATCACCTCAACCTGACTCGCCGCGCCTTTCGCCACCAACGGCTGCGTCATTTTTAGCTCGGCAATCACCAAGCGGTATGACTCTTGTAAATTCGCTACGGTTTCATTGAGGTTGCGTCGACGTGAGTCATAAAGCTGGCGCTCACGTGCGACCAACGCCGGTTCGGCTAACGTACTGGCGCTGAACTTGAGCGGCTCTCCGGTCAGTTCCGAACGTAATCGCTCCGAAGATGCCCGCAGCGCACGCGCTCTGGCCGCCGCTTCGCCGTAGTTAGACTGAAAGCGTTTCGGATCGAGCCGCGCCAAAATCTGCCCTTTTTTGACAATATCGCCTTCGTGCACCAGCAGCGCCGAAACAATACCACCGTCTAAGCTCTCAATCAGCTGGGCGCGGATCGAGGTGGTGACTTTGCCCGTCCCCACCGTCACTTCATCTAAGGTGGCAAAGTAAGACCAAACAAAAAAGAACGTCATTCCAGCTAACGTTAACCACACCACCGAGGAGTAAAAGCGCGACTGGCGTGCCATATCTTCCTGCATTGTGAGCTCTGCCATACCGTCTCCCCTTAGGCTACAACCGACGTCACGTTGCTATTACGCTGCGTCTGGCCGAGAATTTCATCTCGCGAACCATCAGCAACCACTTTTCCGCCGTCCATCACAATAATTCGGTCAACTAACGACAGCAGCGCCGGACGATGCGTCACCAAGATCAAGGTTCGCCCCGCCATCCAGCTTTGTAGCTGCCTTATCACGTAGCTTTCGAGCTGTTCATCCATTGAGGCGGTCGGCTCGTCCAGCAGTACAACCTGCGGATTACGCACAATCATGCGGCTCAGCATCACCATTTGCCGCTGCCCACCGGACAAACCGCGCCCGCCTTCATTGATCATACGGTCAAGACTGGCGGCGTCTTTTTGCACCATGCTCAGCGCACCGCTGATGCGCAGCGCTTGAATCAGCTCCTGATCCGTCGCATGTGGATGGCCTAACATCAGGTTTTGCCGCAGGGTGCCAAAAAATAGCCGTGAATCCTGCGAAAGCAGCCCAATTTGGCGCCGCACATCGACCGGATCGATATGGGCCATATCTACGCCGTCGATAATCAGCTTGCCTTTGCTGGCTTCGGCTTGGCCTGACAGCAGTTTCAGCAAGGTCGATTTGCCTGCCCCAACTTTGCCAATCAGCGCCACGCGTTCGCCCGGCTTAATCTCAAGTTCAGGGATATACAGCGCCTGCTCACCCTTTTCGATATCGTAGCTATATTGCACATTATCGAGCTGATAATGACCCGCCAGCGCCGGACAGTGCGCCATTTTATGCTCGGGGTCGCGGTCGAGCGGTTTCTTCAGCAAATCGTTCAAACCGGTCATCGCGCTCTTGGCATGTTGCCAGCGCGAAAACACCATGGTGAGCTGCATCAAAGGCGCAATCGTGCGCGAAGACAGCAGGCTACAGGCCACCATGGTGCCGGTAGTAATGTCGCCCGCTAAGACCAGATACGTTCCCAGCACCAACATGCCCGCATAGGTCACCTGCTGCACGGTCGATGCCCAGCCGCTCAAGCGCGCACCCCAGACACGCTGCTTCATCCCGATAGCGGCGCTCACGTGATGCGTTTGCTCCCATTGACGCTGAAAATAGGGTTCAGCCTGTAGCGCTTTGATATCCTCAACACCTTCAATCGATTCCACCAATACCGCATTACGAATCGCGCTTTCACGCATCCCTTCTTTAGCGAGTTTCGCCAGCGGCCACTGGATCAGAATACCGGGGATCACAATCAGCGGAATCGCTATCAGTGGGATTGCCACCAGCGGCCCACCCACCATCGCCATAATCACCAAAAACAGCAGCACAAACGGCATGTCCATCGCCGCGCCCACCGTGGTGGAAGTCAGCAGTTCGCGTACCTGATCGATTTCACGCAGTTGAGAAATAAAAGAGCCGGTCGATTTTGGCCGTGCATCGTTTTTAATCGCCAGCGCGCGGGCAAAGAACATCGACGACACTTTTAGGTCAATATGCTTGCCCATCAAATCGGAGATATGGGTACGCGAGAGGCGGATGAAATACTCTAAAAAAGCCGCAAACAAAACGCCCACAAACAGCACCCACAGCGTCGGATACGACTGCGCAGGGATCACGCGGTCATACACCTGCATGGAAAACAAGATCCCCGCCAGCGCCAAAACGTTGCCCAGCACCGACGCCATAGAGATCTCTGAAAGTTTGCGGCCTGCATGCTTAAAGTGATGCCAAAACCAATGCTGCTGATAGGGCTGCACAAAATCATCGATGCGTGAATCATGTCCGCGCGCGGCGATGCCGAGCAGCACCACGTCTGGCTGTATGCGACCGAGCAGAGCCTCAAGCTCTTCTTCTCGCACCATATCGCCGCAGTCGCTTAGCCAATAGCTGACATGTTTTTCAGCATCAAGGTTTTCCAAGATCAGCACCGAGCCATCTTCTAGCTGCGCCATCACCGGCATTACTTCGTTGCGCCAGCTCACGCTGTTTTTCGGTCGGATAGTTATCTGTAAACCCAGTAGCGCGCCTATCCGCTCTAAGCGGCGCTGTAACGGAAGATTTTCAAACCAGCGCATCTGCTGACGCAGCGCTGGAATATCGCAGGGAAGTCCAAAGCGCCCTGCGGCGCGCACCATCGCTAAAATCCATTTATCGGCGCCTGAATGTTGCTCTGCTGCCATCTCATACCTCTTCTGGATTTAACGCGCTTGTTATAATGCCGGCAGGGTGTCACCCGTGACCTTTGGCCGAGAAATATTCAGCATATCTAATAAGTTATCGACGGCACCCGCATAGCGAACCGCCGCATCCCAAACGTCATAACGAGCCACTATCGCCGCGCTATCGGCCTGTAACACGTCTTGCTCAACGCTGAGCAGATCGTTCAGGCTACGTTTGCTGAGCTTGTATTCATCCTGATACACGCTGCGCGTATTTTCCGCCGAGCTAAACTGCTCTTCACCGGCCTCTTGGCGCTGCTGTGCGCCAATCAAATCGGCATAAGCCACCGAGGCTTTTTGGTTAATATCCAGCTTGCTGGCCTCAACCTCTGCCAGTGCCGCTTGGCGATCGCCTTCTGCCGCATCCACCTTGGCGCTGGTAGCGCCTCCTTGATAGATTGGCGCTTGCACCACTAACTGCACGCGGTCATCCCAGTAAGAACTGTCACTGTTTTCATAACGAGTTCGACCAGCCTGCACAGAAATTGTCGGCCAATGCTGCGCCTCAGCCTGTCGCACGCGCTGCTCGGCGGCTAATTGCTTAGCCTGAGCGCTACGCACCGCGCTGTTCTGTTCATAAGGAAGATCTTTGATGGTGACCTTTTGATCGAGCAGGTCTTTGGGGAGGTCGGGAAGGTTTTCAGATACCACGCCGGTCAACACCGTCAGGTTTGCCTGAGCGGAGCGTTCCTGCGCACGATATTGTTCATAGGTGGCGTTCATGCCTGCAATGCGGGTTTCCGCTTGTAACACGTCAGACTGAGAGCTGAGCCCAGCATCTGCGCGCAGCTTTGACATCTCTTTCACCGATTCAAGCGAGGCCAAATTGCGCTTTGCCGCCGCCATCAGCTCTTGATAGCGTTTTACCTGTAAATACGCCTGAACCGTTTGCTGGCCCACGTTATTGAGCACCGTATAGAGCTGATAATCATAGGCCGCGCCTAGATTATGTTGCTCATCAATGCTGCCGCTGGTTTTACCAAAATCATACAGCAGCTGGTTCAGCGTCACGCCCGTAGACGCATTGCTGTTGAGCGAACCGGAGGAGTCCGTTTGATGCGAACGCCCCGCCGCACTTTGCAGCGATACCTGAGGATACCAAGCGCTTTTTGCCACGGTGAGGTTGGCTTCCCCTACGTGGATCTGCGCCGAGGCCTGAGCAATTTGCGGATGACGGCCAAATGCTCGCAGGATCGCTTCTTTAATCGTGAGTTCATCTTGTGTCTGCTCAGAAGGCGCGGATTGCCACTGATAGTTGGTTGTGGTGGTTTTCGCCCACACCGGTAACACAGCAAAACAGCCCAAACCACAACACATCCAGACCGTTACCGGCCATTTTTTTATGCGCTTATTCATCGTGCCCCACCTTTACATCGTGATGATGGCTTATCGGTTTTATGTGTTAGAGCTCATCCTGCTCTGTGTTTAATTTTGCATTTACGGCTGATCGCTGTACTGCCCCCTCCCAGCCTCCCCCTTAGCAGGGGGAGGAGCGGACCGTGATCTCATGACATCTCCGACCGGTTCCCTCCACTGACAAGGGGAGGGTTAGGGTGGGGTTATTGCTCTCCCTTCGCAGAGGGAGAGTGAATACACCTACATCAAGTTCACATGCAGACCTTGTTGAATCAGCACGTCTCCCAACGTACTGCTGCCGGTTGAGGAGTTGTGGTAAACGTCGTAGGTCACGCCGTTCACTTCACGTTGACCGCTGACATCCCAGATATCGCCCTGTCCATGCACCAGATTGACCCGATCGCCGATGCTGCCTTTGATCAGTAAGTCATCCTGATGTTTATCCGTGACGTTCAGCGCTTCCTTGAGATCCAAGGTGATGGAGTTGTTACCCGCTTTGCCGAGGTCGAAAATCTCGATGTGCTCAACTTTCAGCCCCAGCGAAGTGAGATCCAGATTGAGGTTGCTGCCGTCCAGCACCAGCGTATCGGTGCCCGCACCACCGTCGATGTGGGTAAAGCCCACATCACTCACGTGAACCTTATCGTTCCCCACACTGCCGCTGACTGAAGCGCCGCTGTTATGCGTGCCGTCTGCCAAATCGATAGTGACGCCGCCGATGGTAAAGGTGCCGGTAGTGGATGTGGTCGCCGAATCATCGAGACTGCTTGTAGACTGGCTTTGTGACAGATGATCCTGAGAACCAGAGTGGCTGGCTGACACATCATCAATGCTCATCGCCATCATCATTGCCGGTGCTGGCGCAGAAGTTGGCGTTACATCGATAATATGACCATCCAGACCAACGTTAACGACCACGCCGTTGCCGGCAGAATCGTGAGCGCTGAGGTTCACCACCTTATTGAGCAGCAGAAGTTGCAGCAGGTTTAGCGTTAAGCCCAGCGACGCAGACCAGTTGCCGTTACTGTCCACCGTGGTATCAGCCGCAAGCGTATCGTTCAGCAGCGAAACGTGAAGCGCCGCGCCGTTCTGCAAGTTTTTAGACGTACCGGTAATCACCAGCAGTTTGCCGCCAAGCAGCAGATCGCCCAGTGAAGGCAACGTTACTACGTTGAGCCCCAACAGCGGTTGACTTAGTTTGATCCCTACATCAACGCCGGTGCTGTTGGTGTTGCCCACTACGTCGGTGACTTTGACGCCGATATGTAGCGAACCATCGGTCAACGATTTCAGCTGAGTTGACGTTAAGTTAAGCGACCATGTTCCATTCGCATTCACCGTTGCCTGATAGTCTACGGTGCCGACTGTCACCACCACTTTGGCACCCGGCAACGCGCTGGTTACCGTACCGGTAAGCAGCTGTGAAACGCCGGACTCAGCGATATTCAGAATGCCATCACCAAATATGCCGCTCGATATCCCCACGGTTGGCAAGTGGGTGATCACATTGAGTGAACCACCTGCGCTCGTCGTGTTACCAATTGGGTTAGTTAGCGATACGTTGACGCCCAAATTGCCATCGCCCAGCAGGGATAAATCGGTTTTAGGAACGCTGATACTCCATGAGCCATCATTACCTACCGTAGTGAGGTAAGACTTGCCGCCCAACGTCACGGTCAGTTGCGAGCCTTGCGCATTGGTACTGGTACCGCTGATCACCTGCGCACTGACTAAATCGCCGATATTCAGGCCACCGTCGCCAAAAATGCTGCCGATAGTCAGCGTTGGTAACGCGTGCGTCACGACCGACAATATGCCGCTGGCACTCGCTGGGTTACCTGCCGCATCTTTCGCCGTTATGCCGACCGTCAGATTTCCGTCAAGTAACGCTTTGAGATCAAGCGGAGAAACGGACAGACTCCATGCCCCGCCGCTGCCCACTGGCACGGTGTAGATTTTCGACCCCAGCGTTAGCGTGAGAGAACCGCCTGCCAGATTAGAGGTGGTACCGCTAATCAGTTGTGACGTCAGCAAATCACCTACGCTCAGAACCCCATCGCCAAACAGGCTACCCAGCGTAATCGTCGGTAAGTTGTGCGTCAGCGTAGTCAGTATCGTCGGCAGCGAGCTGGTATTGCCCACCGCGTCGGTAACGCTCACGTTGATATTCAGCGGTCCATCGGCTAATCCACTCAGCAATCCTGCCTTCAGCGTGGCGCTCCACGTTCCGTTCGGATTGATGGTCGCGGTTAGCGGCGTACCGTTAACCGTAATATTCACCGTACCGGAAGTCAGGTTGGTTACTTTGCCGCTGATGACTTGATCCACCAGCGATTCTGCTTTATTGAGGAATCCGTCACCGCTCAGCAGCGGATCGAGCGTGATAGTTGGCAGATTGGTCAGCCCCACCTTCACACCAGCCGTAGTCGAAGACGTATTGCCGCTTGGCGTGGTCACGGTAACCGTTGCCGTTAGGCTGCCATCCGGCAACTGAGCAAGATTGGCTGGCGTTAACACAATGCTGAATGTGCCATTGGCTAACGTCACACCCGTAAAGGTTTTGCCGCCGATCAGCACGTTGACCGTTGAACCCAACGGCGCTCCGGTCGCCGTACCGGTAATCAGTTGGTTAGTCGTCGCGTCCACCGCGTTCAGCAAACCATCGCCGAACAGGGAAATGCCGCTCAGGATTGGTGGTGTCAGGTCGAGTTTCAGCCCAACGGTTTGGTCAACTGGGTTACCGGCAACGTCGTTGCCTTTCACCTCAACCGTCACGTTGCCGCCGACGACGCCTTCAAGAATGCCGAGGATTTGCGGCGTGACCACAATGCTCCACTTGCCGTTGGCACCCACGACCGCCGTCGCCACCTGAGATCCACCAATCAATACCTGTAGCGTTTGCCCCACCATACCGCTGGTAGAACCGCCAATCGACAGGCCGCCCGCCAGCGCTTCGGTTAATGACAGCACGCCGTCGCCAAACAGCGGGTCCAGCACCAACGTTGGCAGGTTATGAGTAATTACGCTCAGGTTGGTGTTACTGGTCACCACGTTGCCCGCCGGATCGGTGGCGATAATCACCACTTTCACCGATCCATCTTGCAAACCAGCCAAGACATTTTGCGGAATGGTGGCACTCCACGTGCCGTTGGCGTTCACCGTCGCATGGAAAGTGCCAATCCCCAGTTGTACGTCAACCGTGGTACCCGCAACCATATTGCCGAGTGTCCCAGTAACCACATTATTCGCGGTGCTTTCCAATTGGTTCAGGAAGCCATCACCTATCGCAACCACGTTTTGAATCAGCGGCAGATCGGTCAGCGCCAAGTCCACATGTACCGGCGTATGCACGATATTGCCGTTTGGATCGGTGAGAACTAGATCGAAATCCAAGGTTTTCCCGAGCGCAGATGAAAGCCAGAAGCTTGGGTCAATATTGATGCTCCATTTACCGTTGTTACCCACGTCGGCGGTAAACAGTTGGCCCAGAATAGTGGCCGAAACTTTTGCACCGGTGTAGTTCCCACTCACGGTGCCTGTCAGCACTTGCGTCAGCAGTGACTCCGCCAGATTCAGCACACCGTTGCCACCAATCAGCGTATTGAGCGTATCGCCGAATCCCTGATTCAGTGCCACGTTTAAACCCACGTTAACAGGAACGCTAACGTTGCCCGCGCTGTCGGTGCTGGTGACGGTAATCACCTGCGGGCCATCGGTTAAGCCTTGTAAATTTACTTTAGGAACGTTTAACGACCATTGACCCAAGTTGTCCGTCTGAATAGTGACGCCCGCTAGCGTTCCTACTTTAATCGTGACGCTGCTGTTCGGTTCTGCCGATCCGTTTAACAGTATGCCCAGACCAATATTGACGGAGTTAAGCAAGCCGCCAACGCTGATCGGGTTAATGCTGACTAACGGGATAGTGGTATCGACGAGAATCGGATGGTCAACTTCAACGCTGTTACCCGCTTTATCTGCCAGCTTCGCCACAATCGTTGAGCCGTTTTGCCCCAGCGCAGCCATATCTTGGACTGAAATAATCACCGACCATTTAGCACCGCCTGCGCCATCGCTCACTACCGCAGCGCTGTAGTTTTTGTTGTTGAGCGTTATTTGTACGTTCTGGCCAATTTCCGTCACGCTCGCGGTGCCGCTGAGCGTTTGCGGCACCGCCGCCTCAGAGGCATTCAGTATGTCATTGCCCGCAAAGGCGTTAACGGTCAGCGTTGGCGCAGTAAGATCAACGTTGATACCTAAGTTCGCAATTTGTACCGGAAGCCCACCGGTTGCCGTAATGGTATGCGTTCCTTCAGTAAATGCGGAATTTGGAACGCTGATTTGCCATGACCCATCAGGCTGAATAGCAACCGGTAATGACGTATAGCCAGGAATACCGCTCACCGTCACAATCAGCGTCCCTCCAAGCTGTAAACCCGTGGTGTGGCCGCTAATAAGAACCGAACTTGACGAGAGATCGTTAGTTCCCAACAAATTGTCTTCACTGACAGGATCAATCGTCAGGCTAATCAACGGCGGCGTATTGTTGACGATATAGTTCACATTGATTGACGCGGCGTTATTACCCGCAGCATCAGTACCCGATACGCTAAAAGTGCCGGAAACCACTGAACCGATAGACGTAAGATCGCTTAAGCCCAGTGAATAGCTCCACGAGCCATTCTCCTGAACAAGCGCCGAGAAGGATTTTCCTCCGAGGGAAATATTGATGATCTGGCCTGCGCTAAAGCCGGTTGACGTCCCACTAATTACCTGCAACGTATGAAGTTCAGCGTAGTTAATCTCACCGTCGGTGACAAAGTTAGGGTTCACCGTAATCGTCGGCAACGTCAGCGCAATCAGCGCTTGCCCAGTCGAGGAGTTAGTGTTTAATCCTGCATCCGTTACGGTGACCTTGATATCTTGTAGACCGCTGCCCAAGTTCGCTGCGGTCATATCACTCGGCTGTAAGTTCAACGACCATGAGGTGCCGCTTGGATCGATAGTGGCAGTAAAGTCATGGCTATTAATGGTGACAGTAACCGTCGACCCCGCAACCGCCGAATTATTCAACGTCAACGAGCCATGCAGTATCTGTACGCTGGTGCCGTCGGTCACGTTCAACGCACCGTCACCAAACGGCGTATCCAGCGTCACGCTTGGCGGCGTCAAATAGGCGGTAAACGTCGGTACCGGTGTGATGGTGGTTGAGTTACCCGCAGCGTCTTGCGCGGTGAGCGTAATTTCATGCTCGCCGTTACCAATACCCAGCAGCGCTTTTGGTGGCAGCGTGATCGTCCAGATGCCGTTAGTATCTACCGATCCGGTGTAGGTGACACCGCCGATATCAACGCTCAACTTAACCTGTTGATTCGCTCCAGTAGAACCGGTCGTTCCTGTCAGCACTATCGTGTCATTGGCCTCACCGATATTCAGCAGGCCATCGTTAAACAATATGCCAATAGTAGGATTCGGTGGCGTTAAGCTGGCGGTAAAGCTGCCATCTATAAAGCCAACGTTGCCTGCATGATCGGTCACCTCAACGTGAATAATCCCTGGGCCATTGGTTACGGTGGCTAAAGCGTTTGGAAGAACCGACAGCGTCCACTGGCCATCAGTCGTCACCACAGCGTTCAGCGTTTGCGTTCCGATGGTGACTTTAACAATCTGTCCTGCGCCGGTAATACCGGTGCTCCCCGTCAATATTTGCGACGCTCCGGCTTCGGCAATGCTCAGCAGTCCATCACCAAACGGCAGGTTAATGGTTGGCAACGGCAAGACGTGAGTCAGAACTTCGGCGGTTTGCGTTGGTGATGTCACCACGTTACCCGCCGCGTCTTTCACCGTCACCGACAGTGACCAGATACCATCTGGTAGACCCTGTAGCGTTGGGGCGTCGAGCGGCAGCGTCCAACTACCGTTAGGATTCACGGTCGCCGTGACCGGCGTACCGTTGATGTTGACGATAACGCTCACGCCCACGTTGGTGGCTAATCCAGACAAACCATGCAAGGTGGTAGCCGTTTGTGCATCCACAAAGTTCAGAATGCCGTCGCCAAACGGCGTATCTAAGGTTGGGATCGGCAGCGTGATTTTTGCCGTAAAGTTTGCCGAGCTGCTGGTTTCGGTATTGCCAGCGCGATCCGTGAGCGTCACGCTCAGGGTATGGCTGCTATCGCTCAGCACGCTGAGCACGTTAGACGGCAACTGCACCGTCCAATTACCGTTCGCGTCTACAGCCCCTACATATTTGGTGCCATCCAGCGTGATGTACACCGTTTGTCCCGCGCCCAGCAGGCCTGAATTACCGGTCAGAGTTTGCCCCAGTAAAGCTTCAGCATTGTTCAGCACGTTGTCACCAAACAGCGGCAGCGTTAGCGTCGCGGTAGGTTCGAAGTGCGTCAAGACATCCAACTGCCCTGTTGCGCTGCCGATGTTGCCGTAGGTGTCGGTCGCGGTAACGGTAATGGTTGCTTTGCCGTCGGCTAAAACATCCAGAATGTGTCCACCCACCGGAATCGACCAATCGCCATTGGCTCTCACGCTGCCAATGATCTGCACGCCGCCGATGTTGACCGTGATTTTGGTTCCTTGCAGCAAGTGCGTCGAGGTGCCGGTTAGCACACCACCCGTCGCCGACTCGACAATGCTCAGAATGCCATCAACAAACGGCGTATCTAAGGTGAGGGTCGGCAGCAAATGAGTGCCAACATTCAGGGACAGATCTTTACTCGTGGTATTGCCTGCGCTATCGGTCGCCGTTACCGTGATGGTGTTGGTGCCATCCGGCAGCGCCTGAAGATCACCGGCTGAAACCGTCAGTTTCCAGATGCCGTTACCGTCAGCGGTTACCTGTACCGTTTTGTTGTTGATGGTGACACTGACCGTTTGTCCGGCGTCTGTTTTGCCACTTAATATCTGTGAAACCAACGCTTCAGCGTAGTTCAGCACGTTATCAGTAACGAAGAGATCGATGCTCAACAACGGTGCCTGTATATCCACCTGCACGTTATGGGTATCGCTGGCCGGGTTTTTCGCTACGTCGTTCACGTTGGCAACGATGTTTTGTGAGCCCTGATCCAGTTTTTGCACGTCAGCAGCAGGAACCGTGACGCTCCACAGACCGTTGGCATCGACGCTGCCGGTATAGGTTTTGCCGCCCAGCGTAACGGTAACGGTTTGTCCATTGGTTACATGGGTGGTGGTGCCGGTAATTTGCAGGTCGCTTTGCGCTTCTTTGGCGTTAATCACGTTATCACCAGCTACGGTATTCACGTGAATCGTCGGCAAATCAGCAGGCTGTGCGATAACGGTCACATTGTGGGAATCCGTCGCAGGGTTTCCGCTGGTATCACTCACCGACACGTTAATGCCATCAATGCCGTCTGGCAGTTGCTTAACATCAGCGGTTGGAATGTTGTAGCTCCAGCTACCGTCTGCGTTCACGCTGGTGGTGTAGGTTTTACCGTTCAGCGTAATCGTGACGATTTGGTTTGCTTCAACGTTCGTTGAGGTACCAGAAATCGTCAGCGGAGCGTTAATCTCCGAGGCGTTGATATAGTCATCGCCAGAGACCGTGCCAATATGAATGGTTGGTTGGTTCGCCGCCGAGGCATCCAATTTAACCACTTGGTTAATGGTGCCGGTATTGCCTGCAACATCGGTGAGTGAGGCGTTGAACACAATATTGCCATCGCTCACGCCGTTAAGCGCACCGGCTGGCAGCGTGAGGTTCCAAGTGCCGTCTGGATTCACGTTGGCGGTGTAAGTCGCACCGTTGACAACCACTTTGACAACCACGGACTGTCCGCTGTCGCTAACCGGCGCTGTGCCTGAAATCACAATCGGGCTATGTGCTTCCGCAGCGTTAATCACGTTGTCGCCGGTGATTGGATTAATAGTCAGCACCGGTAGCGTTTTGTCGATCTGAGCGCTGCCGCTGATGTTATTGCTGTTGCCGACCGCATCGGTTGCCGTCACGGTAATTGGCTGCGGGCCATCCTTCAGGTTGGTGAAATCACCACTTGGAATATTCACCGTCCAGTTGCCCTGTGCATCAACCGTCGCGGTATAGTTTTTGCCGCCGAAGTTGACCATCACCTGCTGGCCTGCACCCGCCACACCGGTGGTTCCGCTCAGTTGCTGGTTACTACCCGCCTCTGCGGCATTCAGATAACCATCGCCAAACGGCGCATTGAGGGTTGGGTTGGGGGCGGTATGAGTAATAATTTCAAAGTTTTGGGTAGAGGAAACCGGATTCCCTGCATTATCTAATCCAGACACCGTCACCGTGGCGGTGCCGTCAGGGATTACTTTGGCAGCCTCAGCAGGGACTGTCACACTCCAGAGACCGCCAGCCTGAATGGTCGCGTTGTAGGTTATCCCATTGAGAGTCACTTCTATATTCCCGCCAACCGGAATATTGACGGAGGTTCCGTTAACCACCAGCCCTGAGGCCACTTCGGCTGAGTTAACCAGGTTGTCACCGGTAAGTGGTGATACGGTTAAAGCGCTGGCGGTGGTATTGACGGTGACATCATGGCTAGCCTGCGCGCTGTTGCCGCTCAGATCGCTCACTTTAACGTCGAGGGTGTAGCTGCCGTTGTTCAAATTACTTAAGGCACCCGCTGGAATATTCACTGACCAGCTATGGTCAGTGTTTACCGTGCCGGTATAGCTGCTACCGCCGATGGTGACCGTAACCGTTTGTCCAGCCTCGACGTTTATCGCTTTGCCGGTGACAGTCTGCAGATTCTGGCGCTCGGTACCATCCAGCACGTCATTGCCCGCAAAGACGTTAACACTGAGCAGCGGCGCTAGGTTTGGATCAGAGGCGATCGAAATGGTTTGTTGTAAACTCGCACCGTTGCCGGCGTTATCAGCCACGCTCACGCTGATGGTGGTATCACCATTGCTCAGCGCTTTCAAGTCAGCGGAAGGAATCGAGGTGGTCCAGTTGCCGCTTGAGTCTACCGTTGCAGTATAAGGTTTACCATTTAGAATAATGGTGACCGTTTGACCTGCTTCAGCCCCCACGGCGGTGCCAGACAGCGTTTGTGCCTGCGTGGCTTCCTGAATGTTCAGGCGGTTATCACCAGCAAAATTATTAATCGTAATCACCGGCGCGACGGTATCGACCGATGCGGTGAGAGATCCCCCGACTTGGTTACCAGCAATATCGCCCGCCGTCACTTTGATGACCTGATTACCGTTTTGCAGCGCCTGCACATCAGCCTGAGGCACCACGACTGACCAATTGCCATTCGCATCTACGCTGCCGGTATAGTCATGCCCATTTAACGTCAGGGTGATGGTTTGCCCTGCGCCAGTGATCCCTGTTTTACCGGTAATGGTTTGTGCGCTCTGCGCTTCGGTGGCGTTAAGCACGCCGTCGCCAAACGGCACGTCAATGGTTGGGTTCGGCAAGGTATGCGTGAGCACATTAAGATCGTGCGTCGCACTCACCGAGTGCCCGTCTTTGTCTGTTACGGTGGCTGTCACGGTAGCTACGCCATCTTTCAGCGCGTTGAGATCAACGCTGTTTACCGACGCTTGCCAGTTGCCATTAGCCCCAACCGTCGCCAGATAGATATTGCCATTCAATTCGACGGTGACGACACTGCCAGCGCTCACGTTGGTGGTAGTGCCGTTAATATTTAAGATGCCATTACTCTCGGCAACGTTGAGGAAATCATCACCCGCAATAATAGAGATCGCAATGCTGCCGTGGGTGGTATCAGCATCGACGTTGAAGCTGAAGTTACCGTTAACAGTTTGCCCCGCCAAGTCGGTCACGCTGACATTGCCGCTAGCAAGACCATCGGGTAATTTTTCCAGATCGGCTGAAGGGATCGTCAGGCTCCACGATCCGTTGGAAAGCACATGCGTGGTGTAGGTTTGACCGTTAAGCGTCACCGTAATCGTGCTGCCGGTTTCAGCGTTGGTGGTGGTGCCTTTAAGTATCTGATCGGTTTGGGCTTCGCTATTATCCAGCGTGCCATCACCGGCAAAGAGTGAAACCGTGACCGTTGGCAGAAGATTTTTCACCGCGAAGTTATGGCTGCTGGTGGTGCTATTGCCTGCGCTGTCGGTCAGCGTGGCAGTAATGGTGTAATTGCCGTTAGTCAGCGGCGCGAGATCGGCAGCTGGAACACTGACGCTCCAACGGCCATCGGCCCCTACGGTGGCGCTGTAATGCTTACCGTTGATCAGCACATCGACCAGTTTGCCTTGTTCAGAAGTAGACGCAGTCCCTGACACAACCTGATCGTTATTTTGCTCAGCGGCATTCAGTACATCATCCCCGGCAAACAGAGCAATAGACAATAGAGGTGCAGTGGTATCAACGTTAAAACTGCCACTGATCTGGCCGGTGTTACCCGCAGTATCAGTGACAAAAACCTTATACGCCAACGGACCATCAGCAAAGCTATGTAAATCACTCGCTGGCACTGACACGATCCAATTTCCCTGCGCATCGACCATCGCGTTATACACCTTACCACCAAGGGTAACACTGATGACCTGTGCTCCCTGCGTACCAGAAACTCCCGTCAGGGCCTGAGTCTGATTCGATTCTTGCAAATTCAAAACACCATCGGTGAAAGGCGTATCAATGGTGGGTGCAGGTAGATCATGAGTCAATACGTTGAGCGTATGCTGGTTTGAGACAACGTTACCCTGCGAGTCTGTCACTGTGGCGGTAATAGTCGCTGGACCATCAGCCAGCAGGGCAAGATCTGACGCCGGAATACTAACCGTCCAAAGACCAGCTACTCCCACCGTTGCATCATAACTTTTGCCGTTGAGCAACACGGTAACATGTGCTCCAGCATCCACGCCCACGGTAGTTCCGCTAATAGCCAGCGGATGTAACGCCTCACTGGCGCTTAAGTAATCGTCGCTAGAAACAATTGAAATAGCGATGGATGAGTTGTCGCTTGCGAAGTTAAAACTATGCGAGTCATTTGCTATCTGATTGGCATTATCGCTAACGCTGACGGTGAAACTATGGCTGCCTACTGACAATGCGCTTAAATCACTGGAAGGAATGGTGACTTTCCAAGAACCATCAGATTGAACGGTGGCAAGATAGCTTTTACCGTTATCGAGCAGAATGGTCACTACGCGCCCAGCTTCAACATTCAATGTGCTCCCGCTGAGCACTTGGGCGGTTTTCGCTTCGGCGCCGCTGAGGGTATCATCGCCAGCAAACTGGCCAACGTTGATTGTTGGTAATAAGGTTTTCACCTCAAACTGTTGACTTTGTGTACTGGTATTACCGTACTGATCGGTAATTGAAACTGACAAACTTGTCGGTCCTTCAGGCAAGTTCAGTAAGTCCCCGCTAGCCACGCTTATACGCCAAGAGCCATCGGATGCAACCGTCACTGTGTAGGTTTTTCCGTTAAGCGTAAGAGTGACCTGTTGACCCGCATTATCTGCACTGGTTTTCCCACTCAAGTACTGGGTTAACGAGCTTTCCAACTTACTAAGAATATTATCGCCAGCAAAAGCATCTAGCGTTAATTCAGGCAGCGTCGTTTTGACGTTCAATTCCACATTCGTGGTCGTACTGTGGCCGGCGCTATCGGTCAACGTTACGCTGATATTCTGGCTGCCCTGCGGTAAAGCCTGCAAATCCGCAGGAGGAATGTTAATACTCCACTGACCATTAGCATCAACCAGCCCTGTATATGTTTTTCCGTTGAGCGTCACCGTTACCGTACGTCCGGCATTCGAGGCCGTCGTGCTGCCGCTCAAGGCTTGGCTAAGCAAGCTTTCGCTATTATTGAGGATATTATCGCCAGCAAAGGCATTCACTTTTAAGGTTGGGTTGGTTGTTTGCCCTCCTTCGCCATTGCCGCCGTTGCCTGTACCATCGCCTCCGCTATTACCATTGCCATTTCCACCATTGCCATTTCCGCCATTGCCGCCGTTATTGCCGCCATTCCCTGAGCCTCCATCTCCGTTTGAGTCATTGTTGTTGCCATGCCCTCCGCCTCCCCCACCTGCGGCCAGTGCAATACCGCCGCCGATAGCTAATGCCCCGAGAACTCCGCCAATCACGCCAGCAGAGATGCCATCATGCCCAACTAACGTCGTGATCCCGTCACCCAGCGTCTCATAAGTCGGGATCACTGTTTGCGCGGTAGAAGAACCTGCCATGTCTGCAAATGGGAAAATGGCATGGTGTGTCGTTTTGCCATCATCGAAAACTAACTCGCTGTGCTCACCGTGCTCATCAATAAAGAAAAAGCGCTGATAGCGCACGGTAGATCCATCTTTCATGTGGACAATCAAATCATTGCCCTGCCGCTCATAGCTAGCCACTATGGAAGTGTCACCGTGGATTTTCACCACGCTGGACTCCGTTAACGTTATGACTCGATTTCCTTGAGCATACTGAGCAATTTCTTTCCCATTGGAACGAGTAACAATATCAACGCTTCCTGAACCCGCAGATGCGCCAGAGGATAAATTTGACTGTGCCATAACCACTCCTTTCAATCACTTTGCTGTGTATAAAGCGCGCCTAAATGCAGCGCAAACTTAGCCGCAGCTCGGCTAAGAAGCCGTGCTGTGAAATCATTGACCTGGTTAAAAAACTTAAAAACAGCGAATCGAAACGTGTAGATACTTTCTAAATTAAAAATTCTTACTTAGAAATATATAAACAACGATTGATATTAAGGCAATCCGATATTTACATAAATTTAACTATAACTCACAAATTAGGCACAAATAAGCGATATGCCATTGGATGAATTTTTCATGACAAAAATTATTATCACTTAATACATATAGTTAAAAGAAAACATTCGAATCAAGAGAGGAAATAATTAATGTTAATGATTAGTAAATTTATTCATTCATAAAATCCATCATTAGCCACATTAATCATAATTTCTAATTATTTATTATCGGTCTTTACAGCCATATCTTTAGCGCCTAAAGTTAATCAATCATATGATTAACTTTATAGTGTGAAATGAAACCATCGACAAAGCCATCAGATACACCGATGACTTCTCGCGGCGAGCAAGCGAAGCAAGCACTGATCGACTCCGCTATTGCCTTGTTTGGTGAGCGAGGGTTGGAAGGTGCCACAACACGCGATATTGCCTTAAAAGCGGGACAAAACATTGCCGCGATTACCTACTACTTTCAGTCCAAAGAGGGACTTTATCTCGCCGTAGCTCGCTGGATCAGCGACTTTATCAGTCAGGCTTTCGCCCCCCTACAGCAAGAGTGTTCACTCTTTCTTTTACAGAAAGACCCCAAACCTGATGCGTATTTAGCTTTCATTCATCGAGGGCTTGCTATCTTTTGCCACCTGATGACACAGCCAGAAACCCTGCACCTCAGCCAAATTATGTCACGTGAGCAGTTGGCCCCCACCCCTGCCTATCCGCTGATTCATCAGCAATGCATCGCGCCACTGCACCGGCTCATGACGCACTTGGTCGCAGGTTACAGTGGCCTCCCAGCAGATAGCGCGGTGACAACGCTGCATACCCATGCATTGTTAGGCGAAGTGCTGGCTTTTCGTATGGCGCGTGAAACGATCCGCATTCAGGCTGGCTGGGAGTCAATCGGCCCCGAGCAGGCAGACCTGATTAATCAAGTTTTACAACAACATATTGATTTACTTCTGAACGGATTGCGTATGACTTATTCGTCAACGGCGCAATCGACTACGGATGGGATGAGTGATGAATAACAAAAAGCTCGTTGGAGTCGTTGCAGTTTTAGTCATTATCGCGCTGGTGATTGGCGGCATTTATTACTACCGCAGCCAAGAAGATCGGGATTTAACGCTGTACGGTAACGTGGATATTCGTACCGTTAACCTTGGTTTTCGCGTTAGCGGTCGTTTAGCCTCACTGGCCGTGGATGAAGGCGACACCGTCACCCCTGGTGCGCTATTAGGGAAACTCGATGATGCGCCTTTCATTAACTCGCTTAATGAAGCCAAAGCTAACGTGGCCGCCGCGCAGGCTCAGCTCGATTTGCTGCTAGCGGGATACCGTACGGAGGAAATCGCTCAAGCGCGCGCAGCGGTCGCACAACAACAGGCGGCGTTCAGCTACGCCGACAGCTACTTAAAGCGTCAGCAAGGCTTATGGGCCAGCAAAGCCACTTCTGCCAATGATTTAGAAGACGCGAAAACAGCCCGCAATCAAGCATTAGCCAATCTGCAAGCAGCCAAAGATAAGCTGTCTCAGTACGAGACAGGTAATCGTCCACAGGAAATCGAACAGGCGCAGGCCACCTTAGCGCAGGCACAGGCGGCAGCCGATCAGGCTGAGCTAAATCTAAAAGATACACAGCTCTTTGCACCTTCCACCGGCACCGTTCTCACCCGCGCCGTTGAGCCAGGCACCATGCTGGCTTCTGGTAGCACCGTATTCAGCGTGTCACTCACCCGTCCAGTGTGGGTTCGTGCCTATGTAAGCGAAGAAAATCTTAGCCGCGCGATACCGGGAACCGAAATTGAAATTTACACCGATGGCCGCCCAGATAAGCCTTATCACGGCAAAATAGGTTTTGTTTCACCCACCGCCGAGTTCACGCCGAAAAGCGTCGAAACGCCAGAATTACGCACCTCGCTGGTCTATCGCCTACGCGTCATTGTGACCGACGCCGATGACAGCCTGCGCCAAGGCATGCCTGTGACCTTACGTTTCAACAATAACGGTGCCAAACGCTAAGGGATGTGATGATGAGTGCGCAACATGAAATCGTGCTCGACGGCGTCGAAAAGCGTTTTGCGGGCATGGATCAACCGGCGGTCGCAAGTCTCTCCACGCGCATTGCCAGCGGCGCAGTAATGGGGTTGGTTGGCCCCGACGGCGCAGGAAAAACCACGCTGATCCGCATGTTGGCTGGTCTGTTAAAACCCAGCGCGGGCACGGTGAGCGTAGTGGGTTTAGAGCCGCTGACGCAAGACAGCGAATTACACGCCATTTTGGGCTATATGCCACAAAAATTTGGCCTGTATGAAGACCTTACCGTTATCGAAAACCTGACCCTATACGCAGATTTACGCGGCGTTATCGGCGAAGAGCGGCGCAAAACCTTCGAGCGCCTGCTTAAGTTTACCGATTTAACCCGCTTTACCGAACGCTTGGCGGGCAAGCTGTCAGGCGGCATGAAGCAAAAATTAGGGTTAGCCTGTACGCTGGTTGGCGAGCCTAAGGTTTTATTGCTGGATGAGCCGGGCGTCGGCGTCGACCCTATTTCTCGACGCGAGCTGTGGCGTATGGTGCATGAACTTGCCGATGAAGGGATGCTAATCCTCTGGAGCACCTCCTATCTCGATGAGGCCGAACAGTGCCGCGAAGTTTTGCTCATGAACGAAGGTAAACTGCTCTATAGCGGTGCCCCGCAGCAGTTAACCCAACGCATGGCTGGGCGCACCATTTTGCTGCGCGCCAAAAATATCTCACATCGAAAACTACTACAGCGCGCTATCTGCTTACCGTCTGTCAGCGACGGCGTGATCCAAGGCAAGTATCTGCGCCTTATTCTCAAAGATAACGCCGATCACCACGCGTTGTTACTTGATTTAGACCAGCCGGACGCCGAATTGCTAGAGGCTGAACCTCGCTTTGAAGATGCCTTTATCGATCTGTTAGGCGGCGGGCCGGATCACGAATCTGAGCTGGCAAAAATAATGCCGCAGGTGAAAGTTGATCCCAACGAAACCGTGATTGAAGCGCAGCAGCTCACCAAAAAATTTGGTGATTTTGCCGCCACCGATCACGTTGATTTTCAAGTTAAACGCGGCGAAATCTTTGGTTTACTGGGGCCAAACGGCGCGGGTAAATCCACCACCTTTAAAATGATGTGCGCCCTTCTCAAACCCACCAGCGGTAAAGCGCTGGTGTTGGGTATGGATCTGAAAACAGACTCCGGGCGTGCTCGCCAGCATCTGGGCTATATGGCGCAGAAATTCTCGCTTTATGGCAACCTCACGGTAGCGCAAAACCTGAAGTTTTTCTCCGGCGTTTACGGTTTGAAGGGAAAACAGCAGAAAGAAAAAATTGAGGGCATGGTTAACGCGTTTAACTTCACGCCCATTTTGAATCAAACACCGGACTCTTTACCGCTCGGCTTTAAACAGCGGCTGGCGCTGGCCTGTTCGCTGATGCATGAGCCAGACATCCTATTTTTAGATGAACCAACGTCGGGCGTTGATCCCCTCACCCGCCGCGAATTTTGGCTGCATATCAACGGCATGGTTGATAAAGGTGTCACCGTGATGGTCACCACGCACTTTATGGATGAAGCGGAATACTGCGATCGCATCGGGTTGGTCTATCGTGGGAAAATCATTGCTGCGGGTTCACCCGATCAGCTAAAACATAGCGTCGCTAGCGATGACAATCCAAATCCGACCATGGAGCAGGCTTTCATTGAGCTGGTTCAGGGCTACGACAAGGAGCAAACGGCATGAGTGAAAGCGCCAACAGTATTCACTTTTCGTGGCGGCGATTGCGTGCACTGTGCCGCAAAGAAACGGCTCAGATCCTCCGCGATCCCAGCAGCGCGCTGATTGCGGTGGTGATCCCTCTGTTATTGCTGTTCATTTTTGGCTACGGCATCAATCTGGATTCCAGCAAACTGCACGTGGGTATTTTGATGGAGCAGCAGTCGGAAGACGCCCGCGATCTCACCAATACGTTTCTTGGCTCGCCATATATTGCCGCTACGGTCAGCGATAACCGACAGGCGCTGATTCAGCAAATGCAGGCGGGTAAAATTCGTGGGCTTATCGTCATCCCCGTTGATTTTTCTGCACAACTGGCTCGTCCACAGGGAAAATCGCCTATTCAGGTGATTACCGACGGCAGTGAGCCAAATACCGCAAACTTTGTGCAAGGCTACGCGGAAGGCATTTGGCAAATATGGTTACAGCAGCGCGCCATTGATAAAGGGGGAGAATTCAAACCGCTGATCGACGTGCAGCTACGCTATTGGTTTAACCCTGCCGCCATCAGCCAGCACTTTATTATTCCCGGAGCGATAACCATTATTATGACGGTTATCGGCGCCATCCTGACATCGCTGGTCATCGCCCGCGAGTGGGAACGCGGCACGATGGAGGCGCTGCTTTCTACTCAGGTAACGCGCACGGAATTACTGCTGTCAAAACTGCTGCCGTATTACGTATTGGGCCTGCTGGCGATGACCCTGTGCATGGTGGTTGCCGTTTTTGTTATGGGGGTGCCTTATCGAGGGTCACTGCTGATTTTATTCGTGATGACTACGCTGTTTCTCGCCAGCACCCTCGGGATGGGATTGCTTATCTCTACGATTACCCGCAATCAGTTCAATGCGGCGATGGTGGCTCTTAACGCGGGGTTCCTGCCTGCCGTTATGCTTTCAGGGTTTATCTTTGAAATTGACAGTATGCCCGCCATTGTTCAGGCCGTGACCTATGTGATCCCCGCCCGTTACTTCGTGAGCACCTTACAAACCCTATTTTTGGCCGGTAATATCGGCAGCGTGCTGATGGTTAACCTGCTGTTTTTAATTATTTCCGCCGTAGTCTTTATCGGACTGACCGCGTGGAAAACCAAGCGCCGACTGGATTGAGGATTTTTCATGTTCTATAGGCTGTGGACATTAATCATTAAAGAACTTCAATCGCTGCTGCGCGATCCACAAACTCGCGCCATCTTGATCATGCCGGTCATTTTGCAAGTGGTGCTGTTTCCTTTTGCCGCAACGTTGGATGTCACCAATGCCAGCATTGCGATCTATAGCGAAGATAGCGGCCAGTCGTCGATAGAACTCACCCAGCGCTTTGCCAAGGCCGAAGCCTTTACCAACGTGCTACTGCTACACAGCCCGCAAGAGATTGCACCGACGATTGATAACCAAAAAGCGCTGCTATTAATCCGTTTTCCTGCCAATTTCTCGCGCGATATTTTGTCCGGCCATCAGGCGCCGTTACAGATAGTGTTGGATGGACGCAGCTCCAACAGCGCGCAAATCGCGGCAAACTATGTTCAGCAGATTGTCCGTGACTATCAACAAGAGCTTATCAGCGGACAGCCTGTATCCACTCACGATTTAGCCCAGAGAAACTCCGAGCTGGTTATTCGCAACTGGTACAACCCCAATCTGGATTACAAATGGTTCGTCGTGCCGTCGCTGATTGCCATGATCACCACCATCGGCGTGTTAATTGTGACGTCGCTGTCGGTGGCACGCGAACGCGAGCAGGGAACGCTGGAACAGCTGTTGGTTTCACCGCTGAATACCTGGCAGATATTCGTTGGCAAAGCCATTCCCGCCCTGATTGTCGCAACGTTTCAGGCTACTGTCGTATTGTTGATCGGGATTTTTGCCTACCAAATTCCGTTTGCCGGTTCCCTATTGCTGTTTTACTTCACCATGCTGATCTACGGGCTTTCGTTGGTCGGTTTTGGCCTACTGATTTCATCGCTATGCTCAACGCAACAGCAGGCATTTATTGGCGTATTTGTGTTTATGATGCCCGCAATCTTGCTGTCCGGTTATGTGTCGCCGGTGGAAAATATGCCGGTTTGGCTGCAAAACCTGACGTGGATAAATCCAGTTCGACACTTCACCGATATCACCAAAGAGCTCTATTTGAAGGATGTGAGCTTCGATATTATCTGGCACAGCCTATGGCCGCTTCTGGTGATTACCTTAACCACCGGCAGCGCCGCCTACGCAATGTTTAGACGTAAGATTGCTTAGCGAAACGCGTAAATAGCTTCAAGGATGAAGAATATCCCCAAAATAATTTGAGCGGCTTGAAGGCGGCAAGTGAGCAGCTTCAAGTATGAAAAGTATCCCCAAAATAATTGGAGCGGCTTGAAGGCGGCAAGTGAGCAAATCCCAATGAGCTTACTTTAGTAAGTGATTTGGGTGCGCGAGCGTAGCCAACGTATAAGCAGCTTCAAGTATGAAGGGGATAAGGACTCTTGCTATACTGCGGCACATAGTCTTTGCCGCAGACGCAATGTCATCATCTTAGATAGGGTTAGATCAGCATCATGTTAAGTCTGAAGGAATCATCCAATAGTGCCGATGCCTCTCTTTCTGGGATCACGCGCAGCTATATGCTGTTTATTTTTCTGCTGGTTATGGCTAATTTGCTCTACGGCTATAACTATGTGAATGCCTACATTAACAGCAAGCAAACCATGCTAGCGACGGTTGCCGATCAGCTGCAAAAGCGTATCGAGACCTACCGTTTTGTAACCTATCAGGTTTATGACAACCTTTCGGCTTCTAATTCTGTCCAACTGCCCTCTCCGGTCAACGAGATTCGGTTACGTCCTGATATCTATTTATTGGAAAAGAGCCGCCATAAAACCGACGCGCTGATTTTTGGTCAGCATGATGCTAGCACCAGCGATTTAGCGCTGCGCATGTCAAACTATCTCGATATTTTATGGGGCGCGGAAACTGAAACCTATTCCATGTATTACCTGAACGGGCAGGATAATAGCCTGATTTTGGTATCGACGATGCCGATGAAAGATCTGTCTGCGCGTTATAAAGAGGGATATTTGGGTAACGTGGTCGAGTCGCGTAAAACTGAAATGCTGCAACAGTCTAATTCATTAGACGAACGCGAAGGCTTCTCAGGGTTGCGCAAGTTCCGTTTCCTGAATTCTTACTATTTCACCTTGCGTACCACTTTTAATAACCCTGGGCATTTAGCTACCGTCGTGGCTTTTGATCTGCCTGTCGGCGATATTTTGCCACGCGATTTGCCCGTTCAACGTTTCTTGATCACTGAAAATCCGGAATCACCGTCAGAATTGATGTCGCGTGAAGAACTGCCAGAGGCTTTCTCTACGCTGAGATGGCCGTGGTTAACGGTCAGCGCCCCGCTGTATAACACGCCGCTGAAGATTGATTTCAATATCCCGATGACAACGCTCACCGTGGATATTCTGAGGAATAACTTCTGGCTGGTGCTGATTAATTTATTGGTGCTCGTTCTGTCATTCACCGGTTTTTATTTCGTGCGTCACCAATATATTCGTCCCGGGAAACGCATGGCTGCGCAACTTAGTGCCCAGCAGGAAATGAATCAGGAAATTATTACCCATTTACCGATTGGCCTACTGATTTATCGTTTTGATACCGACACCGTGGTTGCCAGCAATAAAATTGCCGATCATCTGTTGCCGCACCTTAGCCTGAGCAAAATTGCTAGCATGGCTCAAGAACATCAGGGGCGAATTCAAGCAACGGTCAACAATGAAATGTATGAAATTCAGATGGTGCGCAGCCAGCAGAATATTAAATCTGCCCTGTTCTTAATGCGCGATCTGGATAAAGAAATGATGGTCAGCAAAAAGCTAAAACAGGCTCAGAGTGAATATGAGAAAAATCTGACCGCGCGCAAAATCATGACTACTAATTTAAGCCGCGAGCTTAATGCGCCGATGATTAATATTCAGCAATTAGTCGCTGATATTAAAAATAATAAAGAAGATCCGCGCCTGCTAGATTTGCTGTGGGCCGAGACACGCCATGCGCAGGCTTTGATCGATGAAATTACGCTGCTCACCGAAATTGAAAATCGGGATTGGCGTCCGGTGACCGAAACATTCAACCTTAACAAACGCATTGATGAGCTGCTAAAACGCAGCTTGCCTGAACTGCGCCGCAAAGGGCTCACGCTGATTAACCACACGGATATCGATCCAGATAAAGAGTTTATCGGTGATATTCGTTCGCTAGAGCAAGTGCTTTCCATGCTGCTGCACTATTCCATCATTACCACGGTGTATGGAAAAATCACCCTGAAAGTCACGCAGAAACCCGAATCTCCTGACCATATTTGTTTTGAGCTCAGCGATACCGGCACCGGCGTATCCAATAAAGAGATCAATGGATTACGCTATCCAAATCTCGGTGAGCCGCAAAGCGATCGCTTCGCCAGAGGCTCGGGAATGACCTACTATCTGTGCGCCCAGCTGTGCAAACGCATGAGCGGTAGATTGGATATTCAAAGCAAAGACGATATCGGAACGCGTTATAGCTTTAGCTGCATCATGCATCCCGTGGAACATCCGGAAGAAGAGTCGGAAAAGCTGCTGGACGGGATCACCGCCTATCTGCAAATCACCTCCGATGAAATTCGCAGCCTGATTATGCATAAGCTTGCCGCTTTTGGTGCCGCGTCCATTATTGCCGACGGCCGCGATGCCAACGAAGAATATGATATTACGCTGACAGATGCTCCAGAGAATGCGGAAGATTACACCCTGCTGTTGGTCTCTGATATTGATGGATTTGAAGAGTACGCGCCGCATCGCATTAAGGCTAACTTCAACCTCACCGAGCCGCTCATTGACGCCATTTTGCTGCTGATTGAGCAACAGATTGCGGTCACAGAATCGCCAATCGATGCGGAATATGCTGAAAATGCAGATCCCTCTACTGAAGGCTCTCCTTTTAAATCAAAGGATTACTTTTCTCTGTTTGTGGAAACAGTACCGGAAGATGTACAGAAACTGTATACTGAAGCTGAACAGAGTGATTTATCCCCGCTTTCTCTGACTGCACACCGACTTAAGGGTGTTTTTGCCATGCTTAATATCCCCACCGGCAAAACTCTATGTGAACAGTTAGAACTCGCCATTAAAGAAAGCGATGTAACAAATATAAAGATTTTGATCAGTCAGATTGATACTTTTGTCAGCCGACTGCTTCTACTAGGTAGCCAACAACATGAATAACCTAAATGTAATTATTGCTGATGACCATCCAATTGTCCTATTCGGTATTAGGAAGTCACTTGAACAAATCGAATGGGTTAACGTTGTCGGGGAATTTGAAGACTCAACGGCATTAATCAATAGCTTATCTAAGCTGGATGCGAATGTACTGATCACCGATCTTTCCATGCCGGGCGACAAATACGGCGATGGCATTACCTTGATTAAATATATCAAGCGCCATTATCCGCACCTGTCCATTATTGTTCTGACCATGAACAATAACCCTGCTATTTTAAGTGCGGTTCTGGAATTGGATATTGAAGGGATTGTTCTTAAGCAAGGCGCGCCGGCTGATTTACCGAAAGCGCTGGCTGCATTGCAGAAAGGCAAGAAATTCACCCCAGAAAGCGTGTCCAAACTACTGGAAAAAATTAGCGCGAGCGGCTACGGTGACAAACGTCTGTCACCAAAAGAAAGCGAAGTCCTGCGCTTATTCGCCGAAGGTTTCTTAGTAACAGAAATTGCTAAAAAGCTGAACCGCAGCATTAAAACCATCAGTAGCCAGAAGAAATCAGCCATGCTGAAACTCGGCGTCGATAACGACATTGCGCTGCTGAACTATCTTTCTTCCGTCAATATTATGTCGGTGGATAAAGACTAAGTTATCGCTGTATTACCCCCTCCCAGCCTCCCCCTTGTCAGGGGGAGGAGCACTCTGGACTCAACACCAATATTGAGCACCGTATGGCTCCCTCCCCTGACAAGGGGAGGGTTGGGGTGGGGTATTAAACCCCTTTGTCTCTTCCCTTCCTCACCACCTCAGCAAAATGATGCAGTGATTTTTGTAACTCTTCCAGTGTCACCGGCTTCGACAAACAGCTATCCATTCCAACCTGAATACAGCGCTCCCGCTCTTCTGCCAATGCGTTAGCCGTCACACCAATAATTGGCGCGGTGCGGCCCTGCTGGCGCAGACGCGCAGTGAGCTGGTAACCGTCCATGTTTGGCATGTTAACATCGGTAAGCACGATGTCGGCCTGCTGTTTCGCTAATGCACCTAACGCATCCAAACCATCGCTCGCGGTTGAAACCGACTGATAGCCTAATGAAATCAGCTGATCGGCCAGTAAACGACGGTTGATCGGATGATCGTCGACGATAAGAATATGCACATCGCTGTAATCTTTGACTTCAATAGGGCCATTATCTTCAGAAAGATCGGGGAGTAATGCCGTGTCTTCTGGCACAAAGATGCGGCGTAGAATACTCAATAATTCTAGCGGTGCCGCCGTGCTGAGCACCCATGAACCATCCTCTTTGCGTTTTGCATGACCTAAATATTCTGCGGATAAGCGGATGTGCGTCTTAACCGGTATAGTCAGAGTAACGTCATGATCTGAAATCAAAATGCCCTGCTCATCGCAGTGTTCGCTGGCGCTGCATAGACGAACATCCGCACCGGCCATGGTCAGAAGTTTCAACAGATACGCTTCCAAGCGCGCATTGTGGATCTCAAGCCAAACAGTTTTTTGTGCTAGGGCAGCAATTTCAGGCGCTGACTCCACCGCCTGATACATCGGAATACGCACGGTAAATATGCTGCCCATTCCCGGCTCGGATTCCACGGCAATATCGCCATCCATCAGACTGACCAGTTTTTCACAGATGGCCAGCCCCAAACCGGTTCCTTGGAAATGGCGCTGCACGCCGGTTCCTACTTGGAAGAAAGGATCGAACAGCTTCATCACGTCGCGGAACGGAATACCTAAGCCAGTATCACGTACGCGGAACTCAAGATAGAAATCCTGTACCCGTACCTGAAGGATAATGCAGCCGGTGTCGGTAAATTTGATCGCGTTGCTCAGCAAGTTCGACAGCACCTGCTGAATACGCATGATATCGCCAGAAACGGAGTCTGGTACTTCTGGCTCAATAAAGCAGTACATCGCCAAGCGCTTGCGGACCACCAGCGGCAAGTAGTTGCCGATGATATGCGGGATCACCTTACGCGGCTCGAAGGTTCCCGGCTCTATTTTGAGCTGTTCGGATTCGATCTTGGAGAAATCAAGAATGTCGCTGATGATTTTAAGCAGCAGCCCCGAGGAGTTACTCATCGCCGCCAGTAGACGCTGGGTTTCTTCCGGCAGCGACTTAGTTTGCAGCAGGTCGAGATTACCAATGATGCCATACAGCGGCGTTCTCAACTCATGGCTGACCGTCGCTAGGAACATTGATTTCGACTGGCTGGCCTGCTCGGCGGCATTGGCCAGCTCTTGCAATGACTCTTCAATTTTAACGCGCGCGCTCACGTCGATCATGACGCAAATCGCCACATCCTCATTGCGATAGCGGGAATGAACAAAGCTAATTTGTAGATTCTGATTCTGGCTGGTGATGACGTCAACCACGCTGCTGGGTTGCTCGCAGATAATGCGCGTGATCCGATGGCGGTCTTCAGAGGTAAACAGGCTGATATAATTATGCGCCAGTTCATTACTCAGAATATTGCTACCGTCTTTAATTCGCAGAATACAAATGCCCACCGGCGCAGAGGCGACAATTTTACGGTTAAATTGCTCATGTTCCTCAAGACGAAACGCATTATTTTCTGCCGGAGAAAACATTTTTCGCTCAAATAACCACGTCAATACACACAGAATAAGCGCGCTGATTAAGTTAAGGATCACCGCATTAATCAGGAGCAAATTAAAACGCTCGAGCAATACGCTGGTCGGCAGTGAATAGACAATGCTTAATCCCGACGGGCTCAGTTTCTTTTTCAGCAACAGGGTGTCATAGCCGCTGTTATAGCCAAAATAGTTATCGTCGTTCGGAATACCTGAAAGGGCGGGTTGCTCACCGCCGTTTTCAGTGTAGGTCATTAAGACGTCGTTATTTTCATTCAACAATGTGACGCCCACCGGCAGCGTAGAAGGATTGGTAAAATCCTCTAAGCGAATATTTTGCTCGGTGCCTAGCAGTGCTTCCAGTTTATTGGCGATGTAAACCGGCGTAATAACATAAAGCGCCCCAACGTCATTTTGAGTACCTGGGATCACCCAGAACAGCGTATGTTCTTTCTCTTTATTATTGCTGTTTTGGAACATCAAAATACGCTGATGCAGATTGCGGAACACATTGCTTTGGTCGAGTGGCGTATTGCGAATACCAAAATCAGCCAGACATAAGCTGTCGCCGCCGATAAAGAAGATTCGGTTTAGGTCATACGCAGCAACGAAATTCTCTTTCCAATAGTTGATGAAATTGCTGAGCGACTCTAACGAGTTCTGGTAATTATCACTCAGCAGCTGACAGTCTGACTCAGGAAAAATAGGCGTCAGCGGCGGGAGCGTATTCTTTCCACTGAATACGCCGTTGATCATATCTAGCCCAGTCACAGACCAGCTCAGTCGATTTTCCGCAATATAGCGAATATCCCGCATGATGCTTGAGGAGTGTTTGATCACCCCCTGCGCCTGATCAAAATTCAGGTTGAAGTCTTGGCGGATGTCCGACTCTTTCTCATGAAATTCATTGAGAATATAAAACGTGGTCAGCAAAGCGCCCAAGATCCACAGCATCAGCGCCAGCGTTCGGAATAGATAGCGTGAAATTCGCAGCGTTGTTCGGAAAGAGGCTAGATATTTCAAAGGATTACCATAGCAGAAAACGGACTGTTAAACGAAAGGCCTACATTCAAGTATCACACTAGTCACTAGAGATAAAAAAAGCCAGTACAAACATCTGCACTGGCTTTTTATCGAGTCAACGAAACGCTAGCAATTAGGCGTTTTCGTCGCCCTCTTCATCATCAGACTCTGAAGCATCATCAACGCTTTCAGCATCGTCCGCGACATCAGCAACATCGCCGTCAACTACCGCATTCTCTTCACCATCGAGAACTTCATCATCCTCTTCTGGTTCAGCAACGCGCTGCAAGCCAACAACGTGCTCGTCTTCTGCGGTGCGGATCAGCGTAACACCTTGGGTGTTACGACCAACAACGCTCACCTCAGCCACGCGGGTACGTACCAACGTGCCTGCATCGGTGATCATCATAATCTGATCGCATTCGTCGACCTGAACAGCGCCAACCACGTTACCATTACGCTCGCTGACCTTGATAGAGATAACCCCCTGAGTCGCACGGGACTTGGTTGGGTACTCTGCCACGCCGGTACGCTTACCATAACCATTTTCGGTCACGGTCAGGATATCGCCTTCGCCACGAGGAATGATCAGCGACACAACGCGGTCTTCACCGTTGAGGTTGATACCACGTACGCCCGTTGCGGTACGGCCCATAGAACGCACTTGGCTTTCTGGGAAACGCACCACTTTACCGGCCGCAGAGAACAGCATCACTTCGTTGCTGCCGTCGGTCAGATCAACGCCAATCAGCTCATCGCCTTCGTTCAGATTCACGGCAATAATACCCGCGCTGCGAGGACGGCTGAAATCGGTCAGCGCAGTTTTCTTCACGGTACCGCTCGCGGTTGCCATGAAGACGTGACGACCTTCTTCGTATTCGCGCACCGGAAGAATAGCGGTAATACGTTCGTTGGCTTCCAGCGGCAGCAGGTTGATGATCGGACGACCACGCGCACCACGGCTCGCTTCAGGCAACTGATAGACCTTCATCCAGTACAAACGACCACGGCTTGAGAAGCACAGAATGGTGTCATGCGTGTTGGCCACCAGCAGGCGGTCAATGAAGTCTTCTTCTTTAATACGTGCTGCGGACTTACCTTTACCACCACGACGCTGTGCTTCGTAGTCGGTCAGAGGCTGGTATTTCACATAGCCCTGATGCGACAAGGTCACCACGACGTCTTCCTGCGAAATCAAATCTTCGATGTTGATATCAGCAGTGTTTTCAGTAATTTCGGTACGACGCGCATCGCCAAACTGGTCACGAACCGCGATCAGTTCTTCGCGAATCACTTCCATCAGGCGATCTGGGCTTTCCAGAATGAAGATCAGCGCAGCGATCTGCTCTAACAGATCTTTGTATTCGTCGAGCAGCTTCTCATGCTCAAGGCCGGTCAGTTTCTGCAAACGCAGATCCAGAATAGCCTGTGCCTGCTGTTCAGTCAGATAGTAATGACCTTCACGAATACCGAACTCTGGCTCCAACCATTCAGGGCGCGCAGCGTTATCGCCAGCACGTTCCAGCATCGCTGCAACGGTGCCCAGCTCCCAACCACGTGCAACCAGCAGCGCTTTCGCTTCTGCAGGGTTTGGCGCATGGCGGATAAGCTCAATGATTGGGTCGATGTTCGACAACGCAATCGCCAAACCTTCCAAGATGTGCGCACGATCGCGAGCTTTGCGCAGTTCAAAGATGGTACGACGAGTGACAACTTCGCGGCGGTGGCGAACGAATGCCTGTAGGCAATCTTTCAGCGTCAGCAGTTTAGGCTGTCCCTGATGCAGCGCCACCATGTTGATACCAAACGTCACCTGCATTTGCGTCAGTGAGTACAGGTGGTTCAGAACCACTTCGCCCACGGCGTCACGTTTGATTTCAATAACAATACGCATACCGTCTTTATCAGACTCATCGCGCAGGGCGCTGATGCCTTCCAGACGTTTTTCTTTTACCAGCTCGGCAATTTTCTCGATCAGGCGAGCTTTGTTCACCTGATAAGGAATTTCATGCACGATGATGGTTTCGCGGCCGGTTTTTTCGTCCGCTTCAACTTCGGCTTTGGCACGGATATACACCTTGCCGCGCCCAGTGCGATACGCTTCCTCAATACCACGGCGACCGTTGATGATCGCGGCTGTTGGGAAATCCGGGCCAGGGATATGCTGCATCAGGCCTTCAACCGTAATGTTTTCGTCATCAATATAGGCCAAGCAGCCATTGATCACTTCATTCAGGTTGTGTGGAGGAATATTGGTTGCCATACCTACGGCGATACCGGAAGAACCGTTTACCAGTAAGTTTGGAACTTTGGTTGGCAACACCGCTGGGATTTGCTCGGTGCCGTCATAGTTAGGCACGAAATCAACGGTCTCTTTTTCCAGATCCGCTAACAGTTCGTGAGCAATTTTGGACATACGGATTTCGGTATAACGCATTGCTGCGGCGGAGTCGCCATCAACAGAACCGAAGTTACCCTGTCCATCAACCAACATGTAACGCAGCGAGAACGGCTGAGCCATACGAACGATAGTATCGTATACCGCGCTATCACCATGTGGATGGTATTTACCGATAACGTCCCCGACGATACGGGCCGATTTTTTATATGCTTTATTCCAGTCATTGCCCAATACATTCATCGCGAACAGAACGCGACGGTGAACTGGCTTCAGTCCATCACGAACATCCGGCAGCGCACGCCCGACGATAACGGACATGGCGTAATCCAGATACGAGTTTTTCAACTCTTCTTCGATGTTGACCGGCGTAATCTCTCTGGCAAGGTCGCTCATGGAGCTGCTATCCCTCTACTGACTTCTGATGATTCATCTGCTGCCGCTACCCTAACAGACACCCTTGGGTATATTCATCGAATAGATCAAAGCGCATACACGATGACAAAGACCGCGAATTATATCATAAAGCCGGATTTAGTGCGAAACCCTGTGCGCTTTTCAATGCACGGCGGAATTAACCTCATTTAGCCAAGAATCTGTATAATCCACAGCAGTACTTTTCTCAAAAAATTATTTTCGGGTGAATGATTCACGCCACCAGAAATATCTTAGAAGGAGTGTTCGGTGTCTGAACAAAACGTAGACCATCAGGAAATTGCTAAATTTGAAGCCGTGGCATCGCGCTGGTGGGATCTCGAAGGGGAATTTAAACCCCTGCACCGCATTAACCCTCTGCGCCTGAACTATATCCAGCAACGCGCCGACGGTGTATTTGGTAAGAAAATCCTCGATGTTGGCTGCGGCGGCGGCATTCTGGCTGAAAGCATGGCGCGCGAAGGTGCCGATGTCACTGGCTTAGATATGGGCGCGGAGCCCCTACAGGTCGCCCGTTTGCATTCACTGGAAACCGGCATCAAAGTCACCTACGTTCAAGAAACCGTTGAGCAGCACGCCGATGAACATGCGGGGCTCTACGATATTGTCACCTGCATGGAAATGCTGGAACACGTTCCCGATCCACGCTCCGTTGTGTTGGCATGCGCCAAGCTGGTAAAACCCGGCGGACACGTTTTCTTCTCGACGATTAACCGCAATAACAAAGCCTGGCTGATGGCGGTTATTGGCGCTGAATACGTACTGAAGATGGTGCCAAAGGGAACTCACGATGTGAAAAAATTCATTCGCCCAGCGGAGTTAATCGGTTGGATCGACGAAACCCCGCTGCGCGAACGCAATATGATTGGCCTGCATTACAACCTGTTAACGGACAAGTTCAAGCTAGCACCGAACGTGGATGTGAATTATATGGTGCATACGGTTAGAGATTTGGGGTGAGGTTTCATTCGCTCGCGTTTATAGCACCTAGGTGTATGGTTCCGTCCGCTAGTTGTTTATGACACCTTTGTGTAATATTCCGTCCGCCTGTTCATATAGAGCTTCATTGATACACTGGTTAAGGCGTACGGGCAGAGACCACCAGCGCGTGGTCTCTGCACTCGCGCGCTTTTATCCGAGATGCCATCTCCGCTCCGGTTTGGTATCGCCCATCCAGGGCGCCCCAAACTCCGCCGG
>NZ_JAVXIQ010000017.1:0-33967 GCF_036648275.1 Hafnia sp.
GTTGACTTTTAATCAATTGGTCGCAGGTTCGAATCCCGCACGACCCACCATTTCAGATAAAACATTAAGCGCCGAGAGGCGTTTTTTTGTTTTTATACTCCGCATAAAATTCGTGTGGGATGAGAACCTGCCGCAGGTTCGAGTCGAACGAAGAAACCTATCCCCTCCCCATCTTTCCTAAATTCTCCGTTTCATAGCTTCATATCACCAGATCCATACCATCACCCCCAACAAAACGAGAATTCCTACAAACATAACCCAGCCTGAAGAGCGTGCAGGCGTGCGCATTCCCGTAGGCAACCAATCTTGCGGGATAATGCCAAACAGCGGCTTAGGATCGATGACTGAGGTTATTTTGTTATCAGACTCATCAGGCTTCACATTCACAACCGGATTTTGCGCGGCCACGGCCAAATAGTTCTCCAACGGAGAACGTACCACATCAGAGGTTTGAGACGCTGGAGCAAGATTTCCTAATGCTTTATCCAATACTTGATTGACCTGTATCGCATGCTGGATTTCACTTTTACTCATTAATGCTTTGGCCGTATCACCAATAACAACCGGTTGATTGCTTTGCATAACCGTCGTTGCGCGCGCAGCGGTTGCCACGTCCGGACGCGCATTTTGCACCTGAGTTGCTGGCGGCGTATTTTTTGCGCCAGAGGCAAGCTGGCTGAGCAGCGTGCGTTCCTGCTGTAACGCGGTTAATGTTCGAATCAGCGTCTCACGCTGCTGAGGCGATATATCTTTACGCTCAAGCAAGTTAAGAAGCTGATCGATTTTAACCGACAGCATCTCCGCGGTGAGTTTTTCTCCTCGCAGA
The DNA here is from genome assembly GCF_036648275.1 of Hafnia sp. Taxonomy (NCBI): domain Bacteria; kingdom Pseudomonadati; phylum Pseudomonadota; class Gammaproteobacteria; order Enterobacterales; family Hafniaceae; genus Hafnia; species Hafnia sp. The sequence continues at coordinate 827 of NZ_JAVXIQ010000017.1, forward strand.
GTAGGTAAGGCGTCAGACCGTGCATTCACCGGAGGTATATTCATTATGCCTGCTTGAGCTTTTCTACGTTGAGATTCTCTACGTTGAGCTTTTCTAGGGTTTGTTTAGACCTCGAAGAAGTCTCCCGAGACGATTTTACAACAACCATCGCACTGCTTTATATACATATACGGCAAAATGTGGACATAACTTTAATCATATTCTCTGTCATTAAATTTAATTTCACTCAGGGAAATAAAAATATAACTTTTCATCCACTTTGAAAGTGTAATTTCACATATATTGGGATGAATCTTATTGCAAAGAAATAAACAAATAACATCACTTACATAATAATAGCTACCTTGAAGAAGTATTAGATTCGGGTAATTCAACCTTGGTACAGACTAAAGCAAATTGCGATTCATCATGCCATGAATACTTGCAAACAAATCTATAATTATCATAGAGCAGCGTACTATCTTTGCCAGAAGCCACGGTGGAGATTAATGAATTAGACATTTCATCACGCTCTTTGATTTTTGTCAGTAAAGGAAATGAAGGGGCAACGCCATGCCAAACCACGCCACAAATAAAACAGATCATGCCAATAGCCAGCTTCATTCCCCAGCGTTTTACTCTTTGATTTTCATTAATAACTGGCAGAATATTTTGTACATTTTCCCTTTTACCCTCATAGTGAGATTGTGTGTTTAATTGCTTATCTTCACCGCTACTATCCTGAATTATCGGCTCATGATTAACCGCCGGTTCTAAGGAAAAGAGCTCGGGATGCTCTATTTGATACCCCATCCTAGGTATAGTTTGTATCAGTGTGAAATCTTTATCTCCTAGTTTGCGCCGTATTGATTTCATTGTTTGGTTGATCGTTGCATCTGCGCTGTACGTCCCACTCCACACGTGTGAAATGATTTCACGCCGCGTCACACATAACGGCGCGCGCTCCAAAAGCAGGCATAGCATCTGATATTCTTTGCTACGTAACGTGTGTTCCTCACCATCAACGGTAACAATTTTGTGTGTTATCGTACTGATGGTTATTTTCCCTTGTGCCATATAAAGCTCCCGAAAACCCCTCGCATTTTCAATATCTATACATGCAAGATAATTCCTATTTCTGATGAAGGAAATTTTGTGATTATTTTATTGAAGTCACCATATAAAAATAAAACCACATCACTGACCATTCTCATTAAAGCATTCAGATTTCCATTATTATTTTACGCAGATAACGTTTTATAACAAGAGAGCAAATGGTCGCTAAACATTAACATCACATGATTATACTTTTTTTCACTCTACTATTAATTCATTGCATGGAATCATTACATCCATTCCCTCGTTATAGAACAATTAGCTACAGACAAAGTTTAGAGAATATTCCTAAATGAGCATTTTCGTTACTTACCCAATTCACTTACCTAAGATTTTATTTATCTATAAATAGCTTAATGATGAAGTGCTTACTTTATTTCTGCCTCCATCGCACCGTTATCCAGTAACAACCGAAAAGGTGTCGTTTGTGATTTATTTAAGACCTCGTTGGGAATACACGATGTTTGCAGCCTATCTCATATTAACGCCTTCCCTGTGTACAGCCGACACGGAAGAAATATCGGCAGGCACATTGATGTCATTAGGCGCGCCGACTCTCGCTTGGGAAAAGATCTCCATGGCCCAATCCCATGAAAATGCATTACAAGCAGCCACGATTGCTCAACACCGGCTCAGCCTTTTACTACGCTGGGGCATAGATGAAAGCAGAAACGATAACGGTTCCTTGCGTCTTGCTCCATTAAACAAGGCATTAGTTGAAGAACAACGATTTTTGACCACGCTTGGGCAGCCAAACAGCGCCAATCGCGTGCAGCAACAGGTTCTCGGCGATCAAATAGTCACACTTAGCGCAAAAGGTGACGCAAAAAACGCGATCATTCGCGCCCATCAGCTAGAACAACTCGCTCCCCTTCCTGCCTATGTGAGCGCAGCACGTGGCGACGCATATATGCAGTTAGAGCAGCCAGAAAACGCCGTAGCCAGCTATGAATATGCGTTGGCGCATGCAGCACCAGGGGAAATTGAGCCGATCCCCACGCAGGAAATGCTGTTTTATGCCCTTTTAGACTGCGGGCGCTATGAGCAAGCCGAAGCTTTACTGGCAAAATTAGAACCCGATACACCACAGTGGGTCAGACTCAGTGCCGCACCAGGGCTGGTGAATCAGGATTACGCCACGGTAAAAAAAATGCGCGCGCAGTACACGCTGTATAGTGGAAATGTCACACTGGGCCAGCGTCAGATAGACTCGTTGGTCCATACGGCCCCCATGAATGATGACCTAGTAACTACTCAGGCTCAGGCTTATTTGCTGCGCGATTTACCCACGCGTGCTGCACAAACCTATCGAATCGCCTTAAATCAAGCACCAGACAGCCTTGAGGCTCGCGCTGGCCTAGCCCAAGCGTCACTTGCCCGACGAGACTTTGCCCTTAGCCAAGAGATCTATCAGCAAGTCTCTCAAGGGTTTGAAGACGACAATTCTATTGCTCAATTCGTGGATAATTATCGCTATGAGCAGCTGCCTTATTTCACCACCGATACCAGTGGCGGTCGCGGTAACGGCACGCTCAGTGATTATGATTGGCAAATCGATAGCCAACTTTATTCGTCACCGATTAATAAGAATTGGCGGCTGTTTGCGCACCAATTTACTGGTCAAGGGAAAACTGAAGAAGGTACAGCAAAACGGATACGTAACGGCGCGGGCGTCGATTTTCGTGCCACTGAGTGGCTCGGTTCGATGGAAATCAACCGCAGCAATGGCAATGCGGCGAAAACAGGTCTAGCGGCGCAGGTTAGCTACCTTCCTTCAGACCATTGGCAGTTCGACCTAGGCTACGATAACAGCAGCAATGAACTTGCGTGGAAAGCCTATGACAGCGGCATCAGCGCAAAGCAGACGAGCGCCGCGCTGCGCTATCAAACCGATAGCACCGCCTCCGCAGAACTGGCCTATCAAAACCAACGGCTGAGCGATGGAAACCTTAGCCAAACATGGCAAGCCTCAACCACCAAACTGTTGTGGACACGCCCACGCCAACAGCTAGAGGGCACACTAACGCTTTCCACCAGCAGCAATAGCTTGCCTGACGCGGAGTATTTCAGCCCTGAGCGCGACTATTCGGCAGGCGTAACTCTGCTACATCAGTGGACACCATGGCAATCAGCACGGCGTCACTTCACCCAGCGAACCTATCTCACCGCAGGCGAATACCAGCAGCGCCATTTTGGCTCAAGCCTATTTACTGAGCTGCGATTCGAGCACCAATGGGCGCTGAGTGCCCACTCAGAATTAATTTACGGTATTGGACTGAATAGCCATCGCTACGACGAATCACGCGAAAACCGGACTCTCTTTTATCTGTCACTGACTTTGCCTCTAGGAAGCACGCTATGACGTCTCTTTTTCGTTCAATCTTAATTTTTACTTTGAGCCTACTGTTGCTTCAAGGAGCATTTGCTGCCGAGCAGTCGTTACCGCCTATTGATATCCAGCCTCCTGCCGATCCCGACGATGGCCTTACTTTCCGCGTATTGGCTTTCCACGACGTGCGCGACGATCTGCGTGCCAGCTTTGCCACCTACCCTGATGCCACCGCCATTGATACGAAAACGCTGGCCTCTCTGTTTGCTTGGCTGAAGGAAAATAACTATCACATGGTCTCCGTCGATCAAATTTTTGCTGCACGCCAAGGCGGTAAAAAGCTGCCACCGCGTTCGGTGCTGTTAAGCTTCGACGACGGATATCGCAGTTTTTATACCCGTGTATTCCCGCTACTCAAAGCCTACGGCTATCCCGCTGTGCAGGCTTTGATCACCGATTGGGTCAATCACCCAGCTAATGAAAAAATAAAAATTAGCGCCACGGTAGAGTTGCCCGGTGATTATTTCCTGAATTGGAATGAAGTAGCCGAAATGCAGCGTTCTGGTTTAGTCGAATTTGCGTCTCATACCCACAATTTACACCGTGGAATATTAGCTAACCCACAGGGCAGCGAGTTTCCGGCGGCCACCGCATTACAGTATTTGGCAGATAAAAAGCGCTATGAAACCGAGGCCGAATATCAAACCAGAGTTAAAGAGGATTTGGCTCACAGTTCGCGGCTCATTCAGCAATATACCGGTCACGCCCCGCGAATTATGGTGTGGCCTTATGGCGCATACCATCAACCCGTGCAAGAAATTGCCCGTCAGCTTGGCATGCCTATCATGCTGACACTGGATTCTGGTTCAAATCCGCCCTCGCAGCCGCTTTCAAAAATCACCCGCATCCTGATCGGCTACGACACCACGACCAGCGTGCTCAAGCAGGAACTCAGAGCACCTGCCAACTACAACGGCGATATCTATCCGGTTGAACGCGTGGTTCAGGTCGATTTAGATTATGTTTATGACGCCGATCCTCAGCAGCAGGATAAGAATTTATCTTGCCTGTTAGATCGCATCAAAGATCTTGCCCCAACCACCATTTACCTACAGGCCTTTGCCGATCCCGACGGCAGCGGTCTCGTCAAAGAAGTTTATTTTCCCAACAGCGTATTACCGATGCGCGCCGACCTATTCAGCCGCGTCTCATGGCAATTACAAACTCGCACCGGCGTGAACGTATTCGCGTGGATGCCGGTACTTAGCATCGCGCTGCCCAAGGATAATCCGGCAGCGAATAAGTGGATCACCTCAACCCACAGCGGCACACAGCCCAGCACGTTTCCCTATCCTCGCCTCAGTCCTTTTGAGCCTGATGTACGAGCGACAATCACTCAGCTATATCACGATCTCTCACGCTACACGCCGTTTCAGGGCGTTCTATTTCATGACGATGCCGCACTGAGCGACGACGAAGACACTCGCCCTGCGGCCTTAGCCCAATACCAAGCGTGGGGATTACCGAGCGATGTCGATAAGATTCGCGCCAATCCTGCGTTATTACGTAGGTGGGCAGATAAAAAAATCGATTTTCTGATTAACTTCACCCATCAATTGGCTAGCGAAGTGCAGAAAAATCAGTTTGCCTCCGCGACGCAAATGACTGCTCGTAATATTTACGCCCAGCCCGTTATGGATCCTCAGGCTGAGCAGTGGTACGCGCAAAGCCTGCCTAAATTCTTGGCAAACTATGATTACACCGCGCTGATGGCGATGCCCTTTATGGAATCGGCCACCATGCCCGATCGCTGGCTCACCGAACTGTATGAAAAAGTGGCCGCTCAACCATTAGGCATTCAAAAAACCATTTTTGAACTCCAAAGTTACGATTGGGCGAAAAAGCGCCCCGTCAGCAACGACGTTTTGCTACACCAACTGACGTTGCTGCGCGCGCTCGGCGCCCGTCATCTGGGCTATTACCCAGACGACTTCATCACCAACCAGCCGGATATCGAAGTGATCCGCCCGCTCATGTCGGCGCAAAGCAACGTTATCGAGCGGAAACCGTTACCTAAATGCGATAGCCGCATGGTGCGCGAAAAGCCTAAGCAGTGGAGCAATCAACAATGAACCACTTTTTGAGCACCGATATTCCGACGCTGCTGTTTGGTTTTGTCTTCTACTACCCGTTCTTTATGGCTTGGCTATGGATGCTCGGAGGGCTGATCTATTTTGTCGTCTACGAACGCCATGATGATTTCACCCATCCTGATTTCACGCTGGCAGAAACGCCGCGCATTTCCATTATCGTGCCCTGCTATAACGAAGAGCCTAACGTGCGCGAAGTGATCGCTCATCTGCAAAATCTGAATTACCCCAACTATGAAGTGCTCGCCGTTAACGATGGCAGCCACGATCGCACCGGCGAAATCCTTAATGAACTGGTTGAGCAATATCCCAGCTTAATGGCCATTCATCAGGATAAAAACCAAGGCAAAGCCGTGGGTTTGAATACAGCGGCACAGTTAGCCACCGGCGATTTTATTCTTTGCATGGACGGCGACGCACTTCTTGATCCTAACGCGCTGCATTTTTTGGTCAGCCATTTTATTGATAACCCACACATGGCCGCAGTAACCGGAAATCCCCGCATCCGCAATCGCACTTCGTTACTTGGGCGCATGCAGGTAGGGGAATTCTCTTCCACGGTAGGACTTATCAAACGCTGTCAGCAGGTTTTTGGTCGGCTATTTACCGTATCCGGCGTTATCGCCCTATTTCGTAAAAGCGCGCTCGAGGAAGTGGGTTATTGGAGCGTCGATATGCTAACCGAAGACATTGATATCAGTTGGAAGCTACAGACTCACGGCTGGGAAATACGCTACGAACCGCGCGCACTCACATGGATATTAACGCCGGAAACATTGGTTGGGCTTTATCGCCAGCGGCTGCGCTGGTCCAAAGGCGGAGTACAAACCGTATTCAAATATTTTCCCGCCATGTTCACTCCGCGCAACCGCATGATGCTGCCTCTGTTTTGCGAATACGTGGTGAGTATTTTTTGGGCCTACTGCATGGCCTTTGCTTTTGTATTGATGTTTGCCGATTTCTTTTTCCCGCTGCCCATCAAGTGGCAAATCTCGGTCGTTCCGGTCTGGAATGGCATGGTGCTCGGTGTGACCTGTCTATTGCAGCTATTAGTCAGCTGTCTTATCGACCGACGCTATGACCGAGGGATTATGAAATGCTATCTCTGGACGATTTGGTATCCATTGATGTTTTGGTTAATCAACGTGGTAACCAGTCTGGTTGCCGTTCCGTCCGTACTGCTTCGCCGACAAGGCACACGAGCGGTATGGGTTAGTCCTGACAGGGGTATTCAACATGGAAAATCCGATCATCGAAATATCAGCAAAAAGCTTCCTTAACGCCTCTACGGTGAATAAGCGCCAGCGCATGCTGCTCTACATTTGGTTTGGTTTTGGGCAACCGTTATTGATTATCGGGGTATGGCTAGCGATTGTTTTTTTCCTTTATCGCTACATGCTTAACAGCCATGATTTACTGAGCAATCTAAACCGGCTGGGCGATTACAGCCTGATAATTATATCGATGGGGATCATTCTGGCGCTATGGTTTGCGCTGCGTTATCTATGGCGGGTATTGATGCTAATGCGCAAGCATGAGCTGCACCAACGCATGGAGGAAAGCCATCCCGAGCAGGCGCACCGAATTGTCAAAGTGATCCATGATGAAGCGGGCAACATCACGCATATTCAGCCGCAGTAAATAAGCATAAGGGCGGTATTTTACTTAATACAATTTACTTAAGCTCGATTTTAGGGGGAGCACACCGATGGGGTCGTAGCGGCGTAAGCCGCCGGAGCGCCCCGCGGTGTGGTAGACCCGTGTATCTCGATCTCTTAAACAAACGCATTACAGTATTTTACTGCCCTTAACGCCGCCGCACTGCGTTTAACTACGTTGACGCTTGAGCGGTTTAACTAAGCCTTCAAGACCTTCAATTTTGATAGCGAGGGTGATCTGCATCAGCTCACCCAGTTTTCCCTGCGGGAACTCATCCTTGCGGGCGAACCACAAAAGATACTCTTCCGGTAAATCAATCAATACGCGACCTTTGTACTTGCCAAACGGCATCACCATATTGGCAATTTCAATCAGGTTTTCTTTTTCCATTACATTTCTGTCCGTCATCTAGCTCCCCCCGATTGAGAGGAGCCGATCGCGTTTTTGTCATTGAACGTTATCGCAGCCAATACGCCTTACAGGCCTAACAGCCGGATCATCTCGGCTTCATCAATCACCGGAATACCCAGCTCTTGTGCCTTCGCCAGTTTAGAGCCTGCGGCTTCACCCGCGATAACCATATCGGTTTTCTTAGAAACGCTGCCGCTAACTTTGGCGCCCAACGCCGCCAGACGATCTTTCGCTTCATCACGCGGCATCAAGCTCAGCGATCCGGTCAGAACCACAGTTTTACCAGCAAACGGACTGTCGATCTCTTCAGCCACCACCACCTGCGGCGCAGGCCAGTTGATGCCAATCTCTGGGCTGATGAGTTCCTCGATCACTTTCTGGTTATGCTCTTCGCTTAGGAAGTGACGCACATGTTTCGCCACCACTTCACCCACGTCCTGCACCGCTTTCAACGCCTCAACGTCGGCCTCGCGCAAAGCGTCCAATGAGCCAAAGTGCGCAGCCAGATTCGCTGCGGTTGCTTCGCCCACTTCACGAATGCCCAGCGCATAAAGGAATCGAGCCAGCGTAGTCTCTTTAGATTTGTCTAACGCATTCACTAAATTCGTCGCCGACTTCGGCCCCATGCGATCAAGCCCAGTTAAAATACCGGCGCTCAGTCGATAAAGATCGGCTGGCGTTTTCACATACTCTTTTTCGACCAGTTGTTCGATGATCTTATCGCCCATGCCGTCAACGTCCATCGCACGACGGGAAACAAAATGCTTAAGCGACTCTTTACGCTGCGCACCGCAGATTAATCCACCGGTGCAGCGCGCCACGGCTTCGCCTTCCACACGCTCAACGTCGGAGCCACAGACCGGACAATGCAGCGGGAATACAATCTCCTGCGCATTTTCAGGGCGTTCAGCTTCCACCACGCCCACCACCTGCGGAATAACGTCACCGGCGCGGCGCACAATCACGGTATCGCCGATACGCAGACCCAGACGATCGATTTCATCGGCGTTATGCAGCGTCGCATTACTCACGATAACACCGGCAACCAGCACCGGTTCTAGACGTGCCACAGGGGTAATTGCCCCTGTGCGCCCAACCTGAAACTCAACGCCGTTTACCGTGGTCATCTGCTCTTGCGCGAGGAATTTAAACGCCGTGGCCCAACGAGGTGCACGCGCGACAAAGCCAAGCTGTTCTTGGATCGCGATGCTATCAACTTTAATCACCACGCCATCGATATCAAAACCTAGCGTGGGTCGATCCTGCTCAACCTGACGGTAAAATTCCAAGACCTCTTCACTACCGGTGCACAGTTTCACGCGATCGCTAACCGGCAAGCCCCACGCTTTAAACTGCTGCAAACGCCCATAATGGCTAGCTGGCAGCTCACCGCCGTCCATCAGCCCCACGCCATAGCAGAAGAACGTCAGCGGACGTTTAGCGGTGATGCGAGGATCGAGCTGACGCAGTGATCCCGCGGCGGCGTTACGCGGGTTGGCAAAAACTTTGCCGTCTTTACGGCGCGCTTCTTCGTTCATAGCTTCAAAACCGGCGAGCGGCATGAACACTTCGCCGCGCACTTCAACGCGACGTGGAATATTATCGCCCTGCAAACGTAGAGGGATCGCGCGGATCGTTTTTACGTTGGCCGTAATATCTTCACCGGTCGTACCATCACCGCGAGTGGCTCCGCGAACCAATACGCCATCTTCATACAGAAGGCTAACGGCTAAACCATCCAGTTTAAGCTCACAGCAAAAAGTTAATGGCTCTGCGGTTTTTAAACGATCGTGGACACGCTTATCGAAGGCCAAATAACTCTCATCGTCAAAGACGTTATCCAAAGAAAGCATCGGCACTTCATGGCGAACCTGAGTGAACGCCGAGAGCGGAGCCGCCCCCACGCGCTGGGTCGGTGAATCAGGCGTGATAAGTTCAGGGTGCTGTTCTTCTAGCGCACGCAGCTCGCGCATCAGGCGATCGTATTCGGCGTCTGGAACTTCAGGGGCATCAAGTACGTGATACTGATACTCATGATGGCGCAACGCGGCTCTAAGCTGTTCGAGTTGTTGTTGGAGTTGGGGTCCAGTCGTTGAGGTCATAATCCACCATGATTGATTAATGATAAAAAACCCCCGATATACGGGGGTTTCATTTTATTCGATTCTATCGCCGTTGCGCTATTTCGCGGTGTTATCCAAAACTTCACGGATACGCGCTTTGTAAATCTCTAGCTTCTGCGGCGTCATCATACGGCGCTCATCATCCAGCACCACACCACCGACATCATCAGCGATTCGCTGTGCAGATTGCAGCATCAGCTTAAAGTTCTGATTTGCATCACCATAAGAAGGCACCATCATAAAGAAGGAGATCCCCGGCGTGGTGAAATCAGACATATTGTCAGGATCGAAGTTACCCGGCTTAACCATATTCGCCATGCTAAATAGCACAGGGCCACTGCCCGCTGGGTTCAGATGACGATGGAAAATATTCATCGCACCGAACTGGAAGCCCGACTGCAACACGCTTTGCAGCAGCACTTCACCGCCAATCACGCTACCGTGATGCGCAGCAACATGCAGCACTAACACAGTTTCGGTAATTTTCTCAGGCTCAGGCGCAACTTCAGGTACAGCCTGCGGCGCTTCTTCCTCGTATTCATCATCATAAGACGATGTTACGTGAGGAGCTTCAGGCTCATTCTCTTCTTCAGCGTAATGCGCGGGCTGCTGCTTCGGCTGAATAACAGGCTCGGCGGGCTGAGAATGACGAACCGGCTTACTCGGACGACGGTAATCATCTTCATCATCTTCACCGAACAAGGCATCACCCAATAACGGATCGCTATGTTCACGCTGTTCTGGAACGACAGAGCTTGGTTGCGCTGCAGGGCGTGAAGGTGCGCGAGCCGTATCCAATGGATCCGGACGTTCATCCTGTGACGCGCTGAACTGACCAAATGCGGGCTCAACAGGTTTCTGCACCGGGTTGCTAGAACGCTGCACCCGAACTTCGCCCACGCCTTCATCTAGATCAGCCAGAGGCTGTTCGTCACGCTGTTTCTTGGTTTTTTTTGCTGGACGATCGCGAAATAGCGAAGAACGTTCTTTACGACTGGTCCACAAGCCGTGCAGTAACAACGCTATAATGGCGACCGCACCAACAACAATTAATATCAGACGCAAATCCTGCATCATCGCAATCTCTGTTGTTTTAATACTATTGCCATAATGGCAAACCCTTAACGCATAACTCTATTTGGCTGTTGGTACAAGTGCAAGTCTGGACTGAAATTTACCTTAAGAAAGATGACTTTTCGCACTTTTTTGCTGATTTTTCGGTCGATTCTGAACTGGAAAGCGATTTAATTCATAGTTATGATAGCTGAGATTTTTTTTATTATAACTAACACAGCTAAAAGAGCAGTTATGAAAAACACCCCTATCGGGTCAAATGAAAGAAATATCCCAACAAAAACCAATGGCGTTCACTACTTTTCTGAAGGTTGGCGTTTAGTTCGCCTGCCGGGAATTAAACGTTATGTGGTTATGCCATTGTTGGTGAACATCGTTTTAATGGGCTTAGCGTTCTGGTGGCTATTCAATCAGCTAGGCGCTTGGATCCCAAGTTTGATGAGCCACGTTCCTGACTGGCTACAGTGGCTTAGTTATTTACTCTGGCCGCTGGCCGTTATATCGATCGTTTTGGTCTTCAGCTATCTATTCAGCACCATCGCCAACTGGATAGCCGCGCCGTTTAACGGCCTGCTGGCTGAACAGTTAGAAGGCGTATTAACCGGTAAACCACTGCCGGATACGGGCATTTGGAGCGTGGTCAAAGACGTGCCGAGAATCATGGCGCGTGAATGGAAAAAGCTGGCCTACTATCTGCCACGCGCCATCGTCTTGCTGATTTTGTATTTTATTCCAGGCGTGGGTCAAACCGTTGCACCTGTGCTGTGGTTCCTATTCAGCGCATGGATGATGTCTATTCAGTACTGCGATTACCCGTTTGATAACCACAAAGTGAGCTTCCCTGACATGCGCAACGCTCTGCGCCGCAATAAAGTCGATAACCTACAGTTTGGCGCATTGACCAGCCTGTTTACCATGATCCCTATTTTAAATCTGGTGATCATGCCGGTTGCTGTCTGTGGCGCGACTGCCATGTGGGTTGATCGTTACCGCGCAGAATATTCACACATCCAGCCATAACCACCGCTCGCACTTCCCTTACTAGAGCAGCTCCGGCTGCTCTAGTTAATTCTTGTCTCACCTAAACTTCCGCTTCATGAAACCTAATCGCATATTGAAATAAGCATATATGATTTCTTTACTTCCCAACGGGTTGTATTCGCGTATGCTCAATTAATGTTCCCTGTATTTCATAGAGTTAAAGGACGTGCTATGAGCAAGATTTTTGAAGACAACTCCCTGACAATCGGTCATTCGCCGCTTGTTCGTCTGAATCGTATCGGCAATGGTCGTATTTTGGCGAAAGTGGAATCTCGTAACCCAAGCTTTAGCGTTAAAGACCGCATCGGCGCCAATATGATCTGGGATGCCGAAAAACGTGGCATTTTAAAACCGGGCATTGAGTTGGTTGAGCCAACCAGCGGTAACACAGGTATTGCATTGGCCTTTGTGGCCGCCGCGCGGGGTTACAAGCTAACGCTCACCATGCCAGAAACCATGAGCCTTGAACGCCGCAAACTGCTCAAAGCCTTAGGCGCTAATCTGGTACTGACCGAAGGTGCCAAAGGCATGAAAGGCGCCATTGCCAAAGCCGAAGAAATTGTGACCAGCGATCCAAAACGCTTCGTGCTGCTCCAGCAGTTTAGCAACCCCGCTAACCCAGAAATTCATGAAAAAACCACCGGCCCAGAGATTTGGGAAGACACCGATGGTCAAGTCGATGTGCTGATTTCTGGCGTCGGCACCGGCGGTACTTTAACCGGCACCAGCCGTTACCTGAAAAATACCAAAGGTAAAAAAGTCATCACCGTTGCCGTTGAACCTGAAAGCTCACCGGTTATCACTCAGGCGCTGGCCGGAGAAGAAATCAAACCTGGTCCGCATAAAATTCAAGGCATCGGCGCTGGTTTCATTCCAGAAAACCTCGATTTAAATCTGGTTGACCGCGTGGCGCTGGTTGGCAACGACGAAGCCATTGCGATGGCTCGCCGTCTGATGGAAGAAGAAGGCATCTTGGCTGGGATATCTTCCGGTGCAGCAGTTGTTGCAGCCGAAAAACTTGCTAACGATCCAGACTTTACTGACAAAACAATTGTGGTTATTCTGCCTTCCTCGGGTGAACGCTATTTAAGCACGGCATTGTTCGCAGATCTGTTCACAGAACAAGAATTGCAACAGTGATGCTGATGTTCTAATCATGCTAAAAAAGCACCCAAATGGGTGCTTTTTTGTGGCGCAGTTCAAAGTTTTTACCTGCCCAAACTTGCTTTTCCTGCCCGGGTCTAGTATTTAACCAAGCAATTATTTTGAAGCGCGAAATAAAGCGGAGTGTTGCGTCAAGTCAGCTGAATCGATTTACTGATTTGTCCTGAGCATCACGATAGCGGCATAATACGGAAGTTATTAGCGAACGTATTCACGATAGTTTCTATCTTGAACACATTTTCTACAACGCTCAGGCTGCTACTGCTCCACGAGTTAGGCGCTAACTGAAAACAGGCTGAAGTTCAGTATTTAAGCTAAACTTTAGCCCCACAACATTAATTCAAAAATAGTTGGGGAAACCTATGTTCCAGCAAGAAGTTACGATTACCGCTCCGAATGGTCTGCACACCCGCCCTGCTGCTCAGTTCGTTAAAGAAGCAAAAGGCTTCACTTCTGACATCACCGTGACCTCTAACGGTAAAAGCGCAAGCGCTAAGAGCCTGTTTAAACTGCAGACTCTGGGTCTGACCCAAGGCACCGTAGTGACTATCGCCGCTGAAGGTGAAGATGAGCAGAAAGCCGTTGAACATTTGGTAAAACTGATGGCAGAACTTGAGTAATCCTCAAGTCCAATCCGTTTAGTTTAACCAGTCAACAGTAAGGTAGGGTTATGATTTCAGGTATCTTAGTATCGCCGGGCATTGCTTTTGGTAAGGCACTCTTACTGAAAGAAGATGAGATTATCATCAACCGGAAAAAAATCGCTGCTGAAGAAGTGGAGCAGGAGATCGCTCGTTTTAAATCTGGTCGTGATAAAGCATCTGTACAGCTTGAAGCAATCAGAGTGAAAGCAAGCGAGACCTTTGGCGAAGAGAAAGCCGCCATCTTCGAAGGCCACATCATGTTGTTGGAAGACGAAGAGCTTGAGCAGGAAATCATAGCCCTCATTAAAGACAGCAAAATGACCGCGGACGCTGCGGCTCACGAAGTTGTCGAAGGTCAAGCGAAGGCTCTGGAAGAGCTGGACGACGAATACCTGAAAGAGCGTGCGGCTGACGTACGTGATATCGGTAAACGTCTGCTGATGAACATTCTCGGCATGACCATCGTTGATTTAAGCGCAATCCAGGACGAAGTTATTCTGGTTGCCACCGACCTGACTCCGTCAGAAACCGCACAGCTGAACCTGAACAAGGTTCTCGGCTTCATCACCGATCTGGGCGGCCGTACTTCCCACACCTCTATCATGGCGCGTTCTCTGGAACTGCCAGCGATTGTGGGCACCTCTGACGTGACCAAACAAGTCAAAAACGGCGATTTCCTGATCCTCGACGCCGTTAACAACAAAATCTACGTCAACCCGACGGCAGAAATCGTTGAAGAATTGAAAGCGGTACAGAACCAGTACGTGTCTGAAAAGAACGAGCTGGTGAAACTGAAAGATCTGCCAGCTATCACGCTGGACGGACATCAGGTTGAAGTCTGTGCCAACATCGGTACCGTGCGCGATATCGCCGGTGCTGAACGTAACGGCGCTGAAGGCGTTGGTTTATACCGTACTGAATTCCTGTTCATGGATCGCGATGCGTTCCCAACAGAAGAAGAACAGTTCCAGGCTTATAAAGCCGTAGCTGAAGGTATGGGATCTCAGGCAGTCATCGTACGTACGATGGACATCGGCGGCGACAAAGACCTGCCGTACATGGACCTGCCAAAAGAAGAAAACCCATTCCTGGGCTGGCGTGCAATTCGTATCTGTTTAGATCGTAAAGAGATTCTGCATGCTCAGCTGCGCGCTATCCTGCGTGCTTCTGCATTCGGCAAACTGCGCATCATGTTCCCAATGGTTATTTCCGTTGAGGAAGTGCGTGAGCTGAAAGCTGAATTAGAAATGCTGAAAACCCAGCTGCGCGAAGAAGGTAAAGCCTTCGACGAAACCATTGAAGTCGGCGTTATGGTTGAAACTCCAGCAGCTGCAACCATCGCTCGTCATTTAGCGAAGGAAGTTGACTTCTTTAGTATTGGGACAAATGACTTAACCCAGTATACTCTAGCGGTAGATCGCGGAAACGAGCTGATTTCTCATCTCTACAACCCTATGTCTCCGTCAGTGTTGACCCTAATCAAACAGGTCATTGACGCGTCTCACGCGGAAGGTAAGTGGACCGGTATGTGCGGCGAGCTTGCTGGTGATGAACGTGCTACACTGCTTCTTTTGGGCATGGGGCTGGATGAGTTCAGCATGAGTTCTATCTCTATCCCTCGCATCAAAAAAATCATTCGTAATTCGAATTTTGAAGATGTGAAGGCACTGGCAGATGAAGCTCTGAACCAGCCAACGGCAGAAGATTTAATGAACGTGGTCAACAAGTTCATTGAAGAAAAAACTCTCTGCTGATTCATGCGCTGGGCGCCGCCCAACATTACTTGCTTAGGAGAAGATCATGGGTTTGTTTGATAAACTGAAATCGCTGGTTTCAGACGACAAAAAAGACACTAGCAGCATTGAGATTTTTGCTCCGCTGTCTGGTGAAATTGTCAACATTGAAGATGTGCCGGACGTTGTATTTGCAGAGAAGATTGTTGGTGATGGTATTGCTATCAAACCAACAGGCAACAAAATGGTTGCACCCGTTGATGGCACCATTGGCAAAATCTTTGAAACAAACCATGCATTCTCAATCGAGTCAGACAGCGGCATTGAGCTGTTCGTCCACTTCGGTATCGACACCGTTGAACTGAAAGGCGAAGGCTTCAAACGCATCGCTGAAGAAGGCCAGCGCGTTAAGAAAGGCGACGTTGTGATCGAATTCGATCTGGCGTTGCTGGAAGAAAAAGCCAAGTCGACCCTGACTCCGGTTGTTATCTCTAACATGGACGAAATCAAAGAGCTGACTAAGCTTTCTGGTACCGTTGTTGTTGGCGAAACCCCAGTGATTCGCATTAAAAAATAATGTGATATAGCATGAAAAAACGGAGCCTAAGGCTCCGTTTTTTATTGGCTGCGCGCGGAAATTTAATCCTCGCCAGCAAACAGCATGAGCAATTCAACGCATATTATTCGTTGAACACGCCGGTCGATAAATAACGGTCGCCTCGATCACAAATGATCGCCACCACTGTGCTTCCCGGATTCTCCTGCGCCACACGCAGCGCCCCAGCAACGGCACCACCGGAACTCACACCGCAAAACAGCCCTTCTTCACGCGCCAAGCGTTTCATGGTTTCTTCCGCCAGCTGCTGTGACATATCCATCACCTCATCCACTAGTTCTGGGCGATAAATTCCCGGCAGATATTCCTGCGGCCAACGGCGGATCCCCGGAATGCTTGAGCCTTCAGAGGGCTGTAGACCGACAATCTTCACCGTATCGCTCTGCTGCTTTAAGAAACGACCAACGCCGGTTATCGTGCCCGTGGTGCCCATACTCGACACGAAATGCGTCACCTTGCCCTGCGTCTGTTGCCAAATCTCCGGCCCGGTGGTGGTGAAATGCGCCAGCGGATTATCCGCATTATTAAACTGATCGAGGATTACCCCTTCGCCACGATCGGCCATTTGTTGGGCGAGATCGCGAGCGCCCTCAATGCCCTGTTCACGGCTGACTAAAATCAGCTCCGCACCGTATGCACGCATGGAAGCCTGACGCTCTTGGCTCATATTTTCCGGCATCAGCAATTTCATGCGGTAACCTTTCAGCGCCGCGATCATGGCTAATGCAATACCGGTATTGCCGCTGGTTGCCTCAATCAGGGTATCGCCTGGTTTAATCTCGCCACGCAGTTCAGCCTGCTGAATCATCGACAGCGCTGCGCGATCCTTAACCGAGCCAGCCGGATTATTGCCTTCCAGTTTGACCCAGACCTCACTCCCCGTACACACAGCCATGCGCTGCAGCTGCACTAAAGGCGTGTTTCCAATACAAGATTCCAGAGAACTCACGAGCGGTTACCTATTTAGCCAAAAAGATGAGAAGTTTAGTGTAATGCAAAAGCGGAGATGTTGAAGAGGCACAATCTAAATCCCCCGCCCTTCGAAGAAAAGAACGGGGAAAGGATCTAAGCACTTTTAGCCAGCGCTACCGGCTGCAAGGGCGTATCGCCCGCATACAAGCGCGCATTCAGACCACCTACAAAATATCGACCGCCGCGTTTAGGTGCCTGTGTACCATTGCCTTCCAGCATCACCACGCTGATTGGTTCAGGATGCCAGCCCTGCGGCTGCACGGTAAGCTGCCAATAGTGTCCGCGTGGACTCACTTCCAAGACCTGAACGGGTAACGGACAGCGCGCATTGGCCTGCAAGCTGACCTCCATTTCCCACGGACGCAGGAACATATCGACTTTGCCTTGATGCAACGGCGAAAAGGCCAAAGGCCAATGGTGTTCGCCGATGTAAATCTGCGAGCCACGAATTTCGCCATCGACTTTATTCACTTCGCCCAAGAACTCCAGCACAAACCGGCTAGCGGGTTCACGCCACACGTCGTCAGGAGAGCCAATTTGCTCGATATTCCCTTGGCTCATCACCACGATCTGATCCGCCACTTCCATGGCTTCTTCCTGATCGTGAGTCACGAACACGCTGGTGAACTTCAGCTCTTCATGCAGCTGGCGTAACCAGCGGCGCAGCTCTTTACGCACCTGTGCATCCAGTGCGCCAAAAGGCTCATCCAACAGCAAAATTTCAGGCTCAACGGCTAACGCGCGTGCCAGAGCAACACGTTGCTTTTGTCCACCGGAGAGCTGGGAAGGAAAACGATCGGCCAGATGGGCAAGCTGAACCATTTCCAGCAACTGTTCCACTTTCTGTTTAATCGCCGCCGCTGACGGACGCTCGCGACGCGGCAGCACCGTTAAGCCAAAAGCTACGTTATCGAACACGCTCATATGGCGAAACAGGGCGTAATGCTGGAAGACAAAGCCCACGCGGCGATCGCGCGCATGCAGGCGACTCACGTCATTACCGTTGAAGCTGAGCTGTCCGCCGCTCTGCCCTTCTAAACCGGCGATAATTCGCAACAACGTGGTTTTACCCGATCCGGATGGGCCAAGCAGCGCCACCATCTGGCCAGACGGAATGGTCAGAGAAATGTCGTTCAGAACTTTGGTGCGGCCAAAGTATTTGTTGACCTGTTTAATTTCAATGCTCATTTCACGTCCTCCTGCGCAGCGTGAACCACCTGACGGTTCAAACGCCATTGCAGCATATTTTTCAAGAACAACGTTACAATCGCCATCAGCGTTAACAGCGCGGCGGCGGTAAACGCCCCGGCGGTGTTGTAATCCTGATGCAGCAATTCAACCTGTAGCGGCAGCGTGTAAGTTTCACCACGTATCGAACCGGAAACCACCGACACCGCACCAAATTCACCAATCGCACGCGCGTTAGTCAGCACCACGCCATATAACAGTGCCCAACGGATATTCGGCAGCGTCACGCGACGAAACATCTGCCAGCCAGAAGCACCCAGCAGCACCGCCGCTTCATCTTCGTGGCTCCCTTGGCTCATCATCACCGGCACCAGCTCGCGAACCACAAACGGGCAGGTCACAAATACCGTGACTAACACCATGCCCGGCCACGAGAACATCAGTTGAATATCATGCGCATCCAACCAACCGCCCAACGGGCCGTTCGAACCGTAAAACAGTAAATAGAGCAGCCCCGCCACCACCGGCGAAACCGCAAAAGGAATATCAATCAGCGTTAGCAGCAGCTGGCGCCCAGGGAACACAAAACGCGTGCATAGCCATGCCAGCAACGTACCAAACACCAGATTGACCGGAACCGTAATCAACGCCACCAGCACCGTGAGCCAAATCGCATGCAGCATGTCGGGATCGCTAAGGTTCTTCCACACCACGCCAGCGCCTTCAGAAAACGCCAAAGCAAAGATTGAAATCATCGGCACCAGCAACAACAGCACCGAAAGTAGCACGCCACTGCCGATCAAAAACCATTTCAGCCAGTCGATCTTAGGGCGCAGTTGTTGGCTGTTGCCCTGCCATGCAGATAAGTCAGCCATTAATGCCCCCCAATACGTTTGCCAAAGCGGCTTTGCAACGTATTAATGCTAAACAGCAGCAGCAACGATGCCGCCAAGATCACCGAGGCAATCGCACTCGCCGCTGGATAATCAAATTCTTGCAGACGGATAAAAATCATCAGCGACGTCACTTCCGTCTTCCATGCAATATTGCCCGCAATGAAAATCACCGCGCCAAACTCACCGAGACTACGGGTGAACGACAGCGCGGTTCCCGCTAACAGCGCAGGGGCAACTTCGGGAAACACCACTTTGCGGAAGCTCTGCCAGCGTGAAGCGCCTAGCGTCTGCGCGGCCTCTTCATACTCAGGCCCGAGTTCTTCCAGCACGGGCTGCACGGTGCGCACCACAAACGGAATACTGGTAAACGCCATCGCGACGGCAATGCCTAACCACGTGAAAGCGACTTTGATATCAATCATCGCCAGCCATTGTCCATACCAACCCGTAGTCGAAAACAGTCCCGCCAGCGTTAGCCCTGCTACCGCCGTTGGCAAAGCAAACGGCAGATCCATCAGCCCATCCAGCAGGGTTTTCCCAGGAAACTCATAACGCGTTAGGATCCATGCCATCAGCATGCCAAATATCGCGTTGAATATGCTGGCAACACCCGCCGCCAGCAATGTCACTTTATAGGCGGCCACCACCTGTGGATTGGTGATCACGTCCCAATACTGCTGCCACGTCATCTGCGCGAGCTGCATGACCAGCGCGCTTAACGGCAACAACAAAATTAAACAGGTATACAGCAGGCTACTGCCCAGACTCAGGGTAAAGCCGGGCAAAACCCTTTTAGGTGCAGCGCGAGACAACAACATTACCGGTGCCCTTCTGCTAACAGTTGGTCAAGCTCACCGCCGGTGGCGAAATGCGTTTGCATCACCTTCGGCCAGCTACCAAACTGATCTTCAACTCGGAACAGCTTGGTTTCAGGGAACTGCCCTTTGGCCGCAGCCATCGCCTGTTTGTCATACACGCGGTAGTTAAAGCTGGTGATAATTTTTTGTGCCTCTGGCGAATAGAGGTAGTTCAAATAAGCCTTGGCGGCTTTTTCGGTGCCGTTGCGCTCAACGTTTTTATCCACCCACGCAACAGGGAATTCAGCCAGAATATCGACCGGAGGAACGATCACCTCATAGCCCGCGTCACCGTACTGTTTTTGAATGTTTTTCACTTCAGATTCAAAGCTAATCAGTACGTCGCCCAAATTACGTTCTACAAACGTCGTCGTGGCACCACGTCCGCCAGTATCAAAAACTTCTACGTTGCCAAGAAAGCGTTTCATCCACTCACGGCTTTTAGCCTGATCGCCACCATCGCTTAAATTCGCCGCGCCCCATGCGGCAAGATAGGTATAACGCCCGTTGCCCGAGGTTTTTGGATTAGGGAAGATCAGTTTCACATCGCTGCGCACCAGATCGTTCCAATCATGGATCTGCTTCGGGTTTCCCTTACGCACTAAGAACGCCATGGTGGAATAGAACGGTGAACTGTTATTCGGCAGGCGAGCCTGCCAGTCTGCGGGGATCAGATTGCCGCGATCGTGCAGGATCTGCACGTCTGTCACCTGATTGTAGGTTACGACATCCGCACGCAGCCCCTGCAAGATGGCCAAAGCCTGTTTAGACGAACCCGCATGAGACTGCTTGATGGTCAGCGCAGGGTTTCCCTCTTTCTGCCATTGGGTTTCAAAGGCCGGGTTGAGCGCGGTAAACAGCTCGCGAGAAACATCATAAGAGCTATTCAGCAGTTCAGCCGCCGACGCTCCGCCAGAAATCAGCAACGTCGCCAGCGTCCATCCTTTGAGCTTATTCAGTTTCATCGTTCACCTTCAGTCAGTCTGTGAAAACGACCACGCATGTCGTCTTTATGACTGTTAGTGTATTTATAACTGGAGGCTAACCTGTAACGGTTTTATATATCGTTTGGGACTCAGAAAGCATCAAATGCTATAAGGCATTTTAGAATGGCGGTATGAGGGAGAACTTGAAGGAGCATGTGAGGGAAATAACCGCCCACGGAAGCAGGCGGTTTGGTCTGGATTACAGCGACATCAAGCGATCTAACGACGGCGCAAAGTAGTAGCTACCGGTTACCGCTTTGCTGAAGCGCAACAGCTGATCGCGCTTGCCGTCTAAGTCACCAAACATGCTTAGCAGCTGTTTTTCGATATTGTGCAAACGGCCACAATACGCGATAAACATCAGACCATGTGCGCCGCTTGCGGTGCCATATGGCAGGCTTTGACGCAAAATTTTCAGGCCTTTGCCATCTTCGCTCAGGTCAACACGGCTAACGTGTGAGGTATCTGGGCGTGATTCTGGATCGAGCTCTTCGCTGTCGTGCTTAGTACGACCGATAATCTGCTCTTGTTGCTCAGTGCTGAAACGACCCCATTGCTTAAGGTTGTGCTCCCAGCGCTGCACAAATACGTAGCTACCGCCTGCATCGGCGTCGTCATTGCCAATCACGCCCACGATAGGACGCTGCTCGTCTTTCGGGTTTTCGGTGCCGTCAATAAAGCCACTCAAATCGCGTTCTTCAACCCAGCGGAAACCGTGCACTTCTTCTTCAACATGAATGCTGTTACCAAAGGCAGCCAGCGCGGCCTGAGCTAAAGAGAAGTTAATATCATGGCGTAAAGACTGAATGTGGATCAGCAGGTCACGCTGCGTTGCCGGAGCCAAACCTTTGCCAAGTGGGGTAAAAGGTTTGAGATCTGGAGCGCCAACGCCTGCGGAAAGATCGCGCCAAACATCGTTACCGAAAGCGATAACCGCGCCTAAACGTTCCTGAGGATATTGCGCTTGCAGTTCTTCCAAGCTTTTGACGAAAGTTTTGCATCCTTGACGCACTGCATCAAGATCGCCTTGCACCATAGCTTCAATAAAAATACCAAAACGACAATGCTCTAATAAAATACCGCTTTGTGGCTGAGACATTAAACGTCATCTCCCTTTTTGACTGATTTGCCGCGCTTAAAGCGCGATTTAATTGCGCGTAGTTTACGCTATGCCGAGGGAGTTGCCTTGCTAAAAAGCAAGAATTCAGAACAAAAAAGAGGTATTTAGTGATGAAAAGCGCCGGTCTTAAACACTAAAATCGGCGCTTTCAAAAGGCAGGCTGTCATGTAGAACGAAAGAATTTAGATCGCGTTGGCGTGCCAAACAATCTGCGTAATCTTCCAATTTTTCAGCGTATCGTCAGACGGCATTAAGCCTTCTGGCCCATGCCATTCACCGCTGAAAAGATAGCTCACGTGGCGGCTCTCTTTCGCTACGCATTCAACGTCATTGGCGTTATCGCCCTGACCTTTCTGGCATACACCATAGGCTTTTTGATAAAGATCGCTAAACGGCGTGCCTATTTTTACGCCCCATGCCGTTTTAATCGCATCGCTCTCAACGTTAACGCGTTTCACGGTGCCTTTGTCATCGCCGCTGATGGTCATCACCAGCGTGTCGCCGTCCAGCGCTTGATAAAACGAGGTGACGGTTCCGTTACGTGTTCCCATACCAGAACGCAGGCGATAATCATCATCCAGCGCCTTATTGATAGCGGCTTCGTTTAGCGGCGTACTGGCATTGATACCTGCAACGCCCATATCGCTCACTTCTACCGAGCTACCAAACCAGTTTAGCGGCGACAAGCTGGACCATGACATATGACTCATCGTAGAGCAGCCCGTTAATAACAGCGGAACCACCAACAACAGAGGACGAAAATTCATGCGAATGCTCCTTGGTATCGAGTCGTGGTCTGCACGCCCGAAAAAGTTTATCTGGCTGGTTGGAGTACACATCGAAGAAAAAGTGCCGAAAACTTTTTCCTAATTTCACCTTAACGCGTCATTCACGCCTAGGCCTCGGGTTTAAATGATTCGCTGATCTTGAAGCTATCAATCAGACGGGAGTTAAACAGCAAATAGGCTACCGCCAGCAAATCCAACAACAGAATGACTAAAGAGAGCAGAGTGACGTCATTGCTGTTGGTCCAAAAAGGTACGGCTTGTAGTCCCATTTGTGCCAGCGTGGTGAGAATTAATACCCAACGCCAACTTTTCCAAAGGCCTTTCCATAAATGACGGCGACCGCTCAATAAAAAGCCCAAAGCCGCTGGAAGACCGACAAGCATTCCGCTCCAAAACAGCCCACGGTCCGGATAAAACAGCGCCAACAGGTCGGCACCTTGCTGGCGCGACGAGCCCGCCACCACAAACAAAAACCAGGTTTTAGCCTGTAATATCAAAACCAGCCAAAATGCCCACGGTAAGCGCAACATGCCGTGGGCATTAAAATCATCGGGAGAATAGGTGCGATGGAGCATAGCCACTCATAGGAAATAAACCAGACGTTTCAGCTCGTTATCCTGTTTAAACAAAATAACGAGCCCAACTTAATAGCACGATCAGTATTCGTGATCTTCAATCAGTCTTTTGCTCAGACACAAGGTGTCCTGCGTTTCGTAATCCAACTTCTCATACATACCAATGACCGCATCATTTTCTTCGCTGACCAAGATTTGAATCTTTGGGCAGCCGCGGGCGATCAGCTTTTTCTCTAGGCGACTGATCAATGCATTGGCAATGCCACGGCCGCGAAAATCAGGGTGAACCCCCAGATAATACGCCGTGCCACGGTGACCGTCGTAACCGCCCATGACGGTCCCCACTACCTCACCGCCAACCTCTGCGACGAGAAATAAATCCGCGTCGTGATTGAGCTTACGCTCAATATCCGTCTCCGGATCGTTCCACGGGCGCAGCAGGTCGCAGCGCTCCCATAACGTAGTAACTTCTTCAAAATCAGCTTGTTTAAAAACGCGGATTTCCATGGTTCTGACCGTAATTATTTGTATTAATACCTAATTATCGCCGGAATCCTTCGATACGCAACGAAAAAGTTATCTTACTGTTTCTATGAGCTTATCCGACTGACCCTAGCCGATCGGCAAACCAAATCAACGAATAGCGATAATGCATATCGCTGAGCAAGAAATCAGGGCTCACGCTGGGGCTCCATGAATCGTCCCCACCGACGCCCATATGAAAGCCATCAATGTTAACCCACACGCCCTGTTCTTCATGTAATAGATGCTGGTGAGAGGTCTCCATCAGCTGTCTCTGGCTGAATCGACTTAAGCCAAAATGGAAATTCCCCTTCCATTGCCAGCGCCCAAATTCTAGCTGACGCGTATTGCAACGCAGCCCATTTTCGCTTGGGAAAATATAAGGGGTATGCAACTCAGAAAGCGGCAACGTCCAGCGCCCATGCTGTGCGGCAAGCTGTCGATCAGGATAGTTTTCGTGTGGGCCAAGCCCTAGCCATGTGACATCAGAAGCCACTTCAGCCACCTGACAGCTTAAGCCAATTCGAGCAGGCGCTGGCATCCCGTGGGCCACTTCCACCTCCACGGTGATATGTAGCTTGCCCTGATGATCGACCAGATAGGTTTTCCGACTGATAAACAACACCGCTTGTTGGCTATGGTAAGCATGCTCTGTCGTGATTTGAATGCCTTGAGAAACCGCATCAGCCGTCCATCGCAACAAACGAATATCCAATGCGTACATGCCCGCTTTCTTCCAGCGTTCAACCCACGCGTTGGGATCGATGCGTGCCACTTCACTCACTCCAATATCATTATCGAGCGGCGCACGCGTAAAGTTGTCTTGCAGCGGTGTTAACAGCGTGGCTTTGCCGCCCTGCCACCACTGTTCAAGCAGACCGGTTTGGCGATTAAACTGCCAGCGCTGATCCTGCCAAATGACGCAATGCTCATCGCCAGACGTTTCCAAACGCGGCATTATGCCGCACGCTTCAACAGCCATCGGCAGAGCGAGCGGCTGCGCCAATCGCCACTGATCCCACGCGCAGCGGTGATGTTCATCCGACCACGGCGTGGCTTCACGCTGGCGGACTTCTACGTTAAGCCACCGTTCACCTGAAGAAATCATCTCAGGAATTTCGCCCAACACGATATGTTGCGAAGTTTCCGCCCGCAGGTTGAGATCGATACATCCCGCCGCCAGAATATTTCCATCCTGTGCGACGTTCCAAAATAGCTGCTCGTTATCGCTGGTTCGAAACAGATATTCACTGGTGATTTCTACGCTGAGCGGGTTTTGTTCGACCAACCGGAACTGGAAAAATTGCTGGGCACGCTGGGCTTCAAACAGCGCCGGATGCGGTGTTCTGTCGGGAAACACTAGGCCATTCAGGCAAAACTGGCGATCGTTTGGCGTATCACCAAAGTCTCCCCCGTAGGCCCAATACGCTTCGCCCTTATCATCAACGTGAGTCAACGCCTGATCGACCCAATCCCACACGAAGCCACCCTGTAAGCGCGGATACTTGCGAAATGCCTGCCAATAGCGTTCAAAACCACCCAAGCTGTTGCCCATCGCGTGGGCATATTCACACAGGATCAGCGGACGCGTTTCGTCCGGCAGACCAACCCATTTTTTAATTGACCATTTGGGCACCGTTGGGTGCGGCTGATCTTGATCTACGCGCGCATACATCGGGCACAGAATATCGGTGGCGGCAGTATTAGCGCCACCACCTTCATATTGAACAGGTCGAGTCGGATCGTTACTTTTTACCCAACGATAAAGTGCATCATGATGGCAGCCGTGGCCAGACTCATTGCCCAGCGACCAGATAATAATCGACGGATGGTTACGATCGCGCTGCACCATACGCGTCACGCGTTCGCACATCGCGTTGAACCAAACCGGATCGTCACTTAAGCGATTCATGGGGATCATGCCGTGCGTTTCGATATTGGCCTCATCCACTACGTACAAGCCATATTGATCACACAGCCGATACCACAGCGGATGATTGGGATAATGGGAACAGCGCACCGCATTAAAATTGTGCTGCTTGAGCAAAATAATATCGCGGCGCATGGTTTCTTCGTCCATCACCTGCCCATGCTCAGGATGGTGCTCATGACGATTGGCTCCACGTATCAGCAAAGGCTTACCGTTCAGTTTGAGCTGCCCATGGCTGATTTCTATCTGGCGAAATCCGACGTCATAGGCTTCAACGTCAACAACGCCGCCCTGCTCGTCACAGAGTGAAACCACCGCGCGATAGAGATGAGGTTCCTCCGCACTCCAGAGCAGAGGTTTATCCACCCGCAAATGCAACGTGGTGCGATCGTCATAGGCTCCGCGCTCATCCACGACGTCACTGACGATAGCCTGCTGATGTTCGGCAACGCAACAATCGTTTCGCCACAGCTGCACACGGGCATGATAGCCCTGTTCAGGACGATTAAGCTGCACCAAAACCTCAAGGTCAGCATGACAAAAACCGGCTCCCAGATGCGTTCTAATCTGAACATCGCACAGGTGTGTGGCGGGTTTATGCAGCAACGTTACATCACGAAAAATGCCGCTCATGCGCCACATATCCTGATCTTCAAGATAGGTGCCGTCGCTCCAGCGTAGCACTAACACCGCCAGCCGGTTTTCCCCCGCATGCAGCGCGTGGGTGAGATCAAACTCGGCGGGCAGCCGACTATCCTGCGAATAGCCAATCCATTGACCATTACACCACAGATAAAAAGCAGAATTTACGCCGTCAAAAATAACCCGCGTCTGCCCCTGTTCCAGCCACGCGTCATCCACGCTAAACGCAAGCGAATAACATCCCGTGGGGTTTTGTTGTGGCACAAACGGAGGATTGACCGGAATCGGATAGGTGATGTTGGTATAGATAGGTGCATCATAGCCCGCCATTTGCCAGTTAGACGGCACCTGTAACGCATCGGCATCGTCTAAGTCCGCATGCCGCCAAGATTCTGGCACCTGTTCAGGTTGGTTAAAATAGCTAAATGCCCAGACGCCATTTAGTGAAATCCGCTGCAACGAAGGCCGATCGTTTTGTGCATCCTGCGTATTACGCCAGCTATTAAAGGGCGGGTGAGCCGGTAAGCGTCGATATTGCGTGCAAATAGGGTTTTCCCAGTCACGACGAGAAAGAACAACAGACAGCGAACTAAAAGCGTTATCAGCAGGATTAGGTGTCATCGTGATGGCCTATGCATCTTCAATATCGAATAGAACATCAAAATGAATAACAAACTCAGCGCTGTAAAGCAGTAAAGTCCCGTTCTATGAACAGCCTCAAACAAGGTAACAGTTCGAAATAGTTCTCAACTCGATCATTGCGGTAGCGACGCGCTACTATTCAGCCTCTGTTTGTTATCAATGGCTAATGAATCATTCATCACATGAAGAATTTCTCCCACTTCCGTTTATTGCCTAAATACACTTCCCGTCGTCAGTTCCTCCTGTCTGGATTGGCGGCGATGGCGCTGGCGGGAAGTAAAATCGACGCGGCCTCCGCCAGCAGCACAGCCTTGACGGCAAAACCGGTAAAAAAAGCATCGGGCGCTCGCAGGGTCATCATGCTCGATCCGGGTCACGGCGGTATCGACCCAGGGGCTGTGGGTCATCAGGGAGCCAAAGAGAAACATGTGGTGTTAGAGATTGCCCACTACGTGCGCGATCATCTGCGCGAGCACGGCAATATTGACGTGAAAATGACGCGTGAAGATGATTTCTTTATCCCTCTGTATAAGCGGGTAGAAATTTCCCATCAGCATCAGGCTGACCTGTTCGTTTCTATCCACGCCGATGGATTTACCAGCCCAACGGCATCGGGTGCCTCGGTGTTTGCCCTCTCCAACCGCGGCGCGAGCAGCACGATGGCAAAATATATGTCTCAGCGTGAAAACGATGCCGACAAAGTGGCAGGGGCGAAATACGCCGATGAGGATAATAATTATCTTCAGCAGGTGCTGTTCGATTTGGTACAAACCGACACCATCAAGAATAGCCTCACGTTAGGCCGCCATCTGTTAGATCACATTAAACCGGTGCATCATCTGCACAGCCAGCATACTGAACAGGCTGCGTTTGCGGTTTTAAAATCACCGTCGATCCCCTCTGTGTTGGTTGAAACCTCGTTCATCACCAATCATCAGGAAGAACAGTTGTTAACCTCAGTGGCCTTCCGCCAACAGATTTCGCAGGCTATTGCTAACGGCATCGTCAAATACCTCGACTATTTCGATGCCCACGAGCGTCGGCGTCCGAGTTAAAAGATTAATTACATACTTTAGTAAGTGGAATCTGCACAACTATGCAAGTTCTACTATGCAAGTTCCACGCTTATCTTATATCTTGAAGACATATTCAGAAAAATAATAACCTCCAGAATCATTTCACTGAAAAACTGCTGCATGAATTTATTGATAGTTTGCCTCTGGTGGCTTCATAAAGAGTCAATCACTCTGGAATTACAGTATGATTTTCTGGTAGGCGTGCTTTTAATTTTAAACAAGACTACCAAAATAAATACAAGCAAATAAGCGAATAACATTTGATATCAAAGACATAAATAAAAAACCGTAGCTTTAAGTCATTCAAAAAAGACATTAAAAATTATTTTTTATAGCAATTAACCATAAAGAATCAATAACTAAAAGGTATGGATATAAGTAAAAAACATAAGTATATATAAGACACCCTTATAGGATTCTTGCGTCATTCAAAAAACTCATGTACTCTATCAATAGATTATTTTAATATTCACCCGTTTGCTAGCATTCTATGCAATTCTATAAAAATACGTATCTGAGACAAAAAATTGATTTCAATTGGAAATATTCTAAAGAAAAAACACCCAGTTAAAATAATAGATAGTATCTTTGCTATTTTTATTTTATTTATAGGTGCTGTTCTTATATCTCAAATGCATACACTGTTAAGCAGTTATATGAATTCGACTATTGATGAGATGACTAGGACTCATGAAATAATCATGGAAAATAAAGCTAATCAAGTTAATAAAATTATATTTTTAGAAGACTATTTTAGTTATATATTCAAAAAAAAACCATCGAAAGACATGAATGAAGAATATCTAAAAATCATACAAAAATCAAAAACACCGGGTAGCTTTAGGTATATTTTAAAAAGTGATAACAATCATAGTGTTTATATTAATGTAATTAGTGATAATTTTCTATCACAGTTTCAAAATTTACATTTGACAGTAAGTTCAAAGATGTTAGAAAATGAAATAAATGCAATACAGCATCTATTTTCTCTTTTGCCATTAACAAACAATAATTTTAATGTAGAAAGTAGAATTTATTATGTATCAAAGTCTGGTTTATTTTCAACAACAACGCCTAGCAAACATGCAAATTCTCATTCTATAGAAGAGACGTACGAACGCATGATAAATAGCTCATATTTTATAAACGCAATGAAGCTATCAAAATCCTCTAAAGAAAATATCTTTACAACTGCATACTTAGGTCCGAATAAAGAAGGTAAACTTATTACTATGTACGTTCCCGTTATTATTGATGACATCACTGTTGGCGTCATATGCTTTGACTTCGAAGTTAGAAAACTGAGCGTACTGCTAAATGATTCTATCGAAAATAAAAAATCTGGAGATTACTTTTGGATCGATGGGAACGCAAATATTATTGCATCTAGCACATCTGGTGGAGATCGTAACATTGCAAAAAAAGTTTTAACACTTACCAAAAAAAATTCAACTGGTCGGTTTTATAGTGGTTTTGACTTTATTACATATAAAAAAATAAAGGGTGAGCACGGTGCTATTTTTGTTACTCACTCGCCCTTGCAGGTTCTTAAAAGTGAGTATGGAACCCAACTCGTCTTTGCTATATTACTTTGGTCTAGCTTCACCTTTGCACTACTTTTTTCCTATATGCTAATAAGAAAGCTAATACAAGAAATGCATATTTTACAATCTTCATTGGAATGGAAAGCGAGCCATGATACTTTGACTGGTGTTCTGAACAGAAATGGATTCTATAATGAACTTGATACCTCACTGTCTAAACTTAAAGAGTTGAAATTACCCATATCTATTATTCAAATAGATTTAGATAAATTTAAAACTATCAATGATACCTATGGGCATTTTGGTGGTGACGCCGTGCTAATACAGACAACTAGTATAATCAAAAAATATATTCGTAAAAATGATATTCTTGGTCGACTAGGTGGTGAGGAGTTTTGCATTTTTTGCCCATGTCTGAGTTTAGAAGATAGCACATCTCTTGCTGAGAGAGTTCGTGAAGCGATCAGCACCTACAATATTGAAGTAATGCAAGGTGTTTCAATCAATATATCTGCATCATTTGGTGTTGCATGTAGTTCAGAAATAAAAAGTTATAATATAAAAGAACTACAGGCAATATCAGATAAAAGACTATATATAGCCAAAGATAGCGGTCGGAATAAGGTTTGTTCGCAAGGATAATTAAGATCCAAATCCTCCTATGCAATCATGCTTAGGAGGATTATATATTCAGGAAATAAAATACTCACAGATCGTGTTAATATATTAATTATAAGACATGCCACCATTGAGGAAACTAGATGAATCTTCCTCTAATTCTTTGTAACTGCGACAGTATTAAAGATGACCTCTCAGCCGGTAACCAAACTCGATAGTAAAAACGGCTCATAATCAGCCGTTAACTGTGGATCAGCATACTCCATTTTTATGAGTATTTGGGATGAATAGCGATGCGGGTATTCATCCTGATTTGAGGTATTTCTCTCTTGATCGAGCTAGTGAGCAAGTTCTGCATTGAGCACAGTTCTAGTCAGAATGCTGAAAAATACATTGAGATCGAATACAGTTGTAGAAACTTTGGTCAGTTCAGTTCTGGTCGTGGAAACTTTCTTCTTGTCCTTAATTTGCCTGTCTCCGTTAATGGAGTGAACATATCAAAAACAGGCAATTAAACAATTATAATTACAGTCTCAACTAGATTTCATAAAATAGCTTTTCCCAAGAAGTTTTCCATTCCCATACCAATCAACACCAAATAACTTAACTGTCAGAATATCATTATTTAATTCAAATAAATAACCATCTGATGAAGAAAATACAATACCTGAGTCAGTCCAACTATCGATGTAATAACGTGAGTTATTATCATGCGCATGAGCATTATGTATTAACTGATAATAATCGCTGTAAGATTGACTGATTAGTTCAGCGATCTCCTTCTTTCTCTCCTTAATACTTTTCGTATCGCTGTGCTCAAGTCTAGTTGAGATTAGAGCAAAAAATTCCGCTGTCGCAGTAGCTACTTTTAACTTATCTCTTAATACGGTTGTTAACTCTAAAGATAACTCATTATTCTTCAACGGAGTGTTATCTGATTTCTTGAAGTAATAATCCTTCTGCAATGGTTCAACCAATGACGAAACCATATACGCTATACACGCAGTATGTTTTTTTCTCATATCTCGATCTGAAAGAAGTGCAAAGCCTTCATCTTCCTTAGCTAACTTTGATAGCTCAATCCCCTTACTAGTAAAGAAACCATCAAAATCAGTCTGATTTTCAGTGCCTTGAGATAATGCGCATACATGGCTCATTATAGTGTCATTTCTCTTTCCACCAAAAGATGGTGATATGTCATTGAGTGTACTTTGTATTATTGGTAGAGATGAGATTTCAATTATTTTATCTAGTTTTTTAGACGAAAGATCAACTTCAGTTCTACTGCCATCACAGCCATAAATTAACAATGAGGATAAAAAAACAATTACATATTTAGTATTCATAACTTTAATCCGGAAATATTAAACAACTAAGTAATAAAAATATATATCTTCGCAATTTCTTGAGTTAAGCGCCCTACAAAGGGCGCTTCATATTAATATTTACCACTGATAACCAATTCCAACGGATACGCCATAATCTCCTTGAGTATTCGAACTCCCCTGAAGTTTAGTGACCCATTTACCATTTTCTGAAACTTTAGATGCTCCGAGAGCAATAGCAGATTCACCATTATAGCTACCACCGCCCATAGACATCATCCCACCTCCGGCCTCAAAAGGCTGAGGTAAAGCCCCCATCGCCATCGCGGATGCAATTCCACCACTCAATTTGTCTTTCATAGCATCCATTTTGCGGCCCAACTTGCGGAAATTTTGATTAGTGGAACTGCTGATAGATTCCAATCCTTCATTCAATTGAGCAACATTCACTGCATCAGTGGACGCAGTACCTCGAGCAACATTCGTTATTTGACGCTCTCCACCAACAGAACCAATAGACAGTGTATTAGCGCGATCAGCTGTTGAACCGTTGCCTAAAGCGATAGAATTATTGCCGGTTGCCTTAGCCATACTTCCTAAAGCGAGTGAGTCCTTGGATGAAGCGCTAGCTCCACCTCCCATTGCTGTACTATTTTGTCCACTAGCAATCGCTTTAACTCTATTGCTACTATTATTTGTAACCACAGTGCTCGACTGCGCAGTAATGTCTTTTACTTGCCCAACAGTTACGGCATCATTATCAGCGACGCCATCAGCAAGACCTGTCAGTAACCTATCACCACTTGTTCCAGCAATAGAAATTGAACCACCTTTCTTATCCTTGCCAATACTTATTTCTTTAGAACTTGTATCTTGTTGAACAAGACCTACAGTACCGTTTGAAATACCATCAACATTATTTTTCATATCACTAATATCAGCAGTATTTTTATCTACCTGATTCTTAACTTCATATAATTGCCCACCATTGACTGCTTCTTTACTTTTGGCCTCAACTTTTCCATCAGCTAAATTTGCAATAACTACAGGAGCACCTGAACCACCGAGTTTTTCATCGTTTTTTCCCAGTGTAATCTTATTAGAATCATTTATGTCATAACTTACATTGTTAGTTGAACTGGCCTTAATATTTCCAATGTTACTGTCTAAAGCAGCAAGCGAATCACCGAGATTATAGGAAACGCCTTGGATGCTAAAACGCGGCCCAGTGATCCTTCCTGTCGTTGAGTCAATGAAGGCACCTGTACCGCCTAACTCACCTAAAAAATCACTCATCTGGCCAACATTAAGCGCATCTTCATTGTTTTTACCGGCTTTCACCCCACTCAGTACGCGGCTACCATTTCGGCCGGCAATGCTCACCGTGCCGCCGCCGGTCGATGCCGCCACGGTGACCCCCA
>NZ_JAVXIQ010000017.1:34067-89145 GCF_036648275.1 Hafnia sp.
CGCTATTGCCCGCCACCGCCGTATTGGTGGCAAATAGCTGGCTGCCGTTGACCGCCTCACGACTGTCCGTGGCTAAGCGACCCGCTTTTACCCCGCTCAGTACGCGTTCACCGTCGCGGCCGGCAATGCTCACCGTGCCGCCGCCGGTCGATGCCGCCACGGTGACCCCCAGCGTATCGCTGTCTTGCTGTACCAGACCCGTGGTGCCCGCGCTGATGTCTTGGCTGATGCTCGTCAGGCTGTCGGTCAGGCTGGTGATATCGCCGCTGTTTTTGGCGATCCCCCCGTCCAGCACGCTCAGCGCATCGCCGACCGTCTGTACGCTCTTGCCCTGCACCGCATAGCGCGGCGCTGTAAACGCCCCGCTCTCACCGATAGCCGCCCCGCCGCCCAGCGCCGCCGCCGTGGCCTTCAACCCGCTGGCGTTTAGCGCAATATTTGCGCTATTGCCCGCCACCGCCGTATTGGTGGCAAATAGCTGGCTGCCGTTGACCGCATCACTACTCGCCACACTGATCTCGCCTGCTTTCAGATTTGTTATCGTAGTCCCATCATCACCTCCGAGCATTAGCATAGACTTAGAGGTGGAATCAACGTAGCGTAAGGCAGAATTCGAGAGATTCGAAATGCTCGAATTCAGATTGCCAAGAGCATCACCTATAGATGTAAATGCTGTTGATACAGTCTGGCTGCCTCCTGTAATTGGATTAATTTTTGTCAGGGTGTACTGCGGGCCAGTAACAGCACCTGTTGTGGCATCAATGCTGGCACCGCCGCCTAAAGCACTGATGACTGGCTTCAACTGCGCGACTGTAGTGGCATCATGCTCAGCGGTTCCAGCGGAAACATTGACTAGCTGGCGGGTAGAATCAACCTTCCCTATTGACACGCTGTTTATTCTGTCCGCTACTGAATCAGCACCAATAGCTATAGAATTGACAGCGCTAGCCACCGCATTTGTACCAATGGCTAAAACATTAGCTATGTTGGCAGCACTATTTAATCCAATAGCAATGGCACCATCTGATGCGGATTTTGCATTTGTTCCTATGGCAATGGAATCAATCCCCGAAGCCTTAGTATTCATCGTTGTATCTTGCACAGGGTCAAGCGTGTCCCCCATACTTGGGCTCGAACCTAAAGCAATAGCGCGATCACCACTTGCCATAGAGGATGTACCAATAGCTGTAGAATCCATCCCAGTGGCACCAGATAAGCTACCAATAGCATTACTTCTGACTCCTGCTGCCGCACTCCAAGAACCTATACTTACTGCATGCTGGCCACTATATGCAGCAGACCCAATACCCACTGAAGCTCGCCCAGCTGCATTAGCATACGCCCCCATGGCTACGGCCCCAACAGCAGCTGAAGCAGAAGAGCCCACTGATGTCCCACCCGAGTTAGCATAGCTAGCATTACCAATTGCAGTGGCATAGGTGATACCTAATGAAGTTCCTGGCACGCCGATACCGTCAGTTCGATGTTCACTTCCTGACCCTGTTCCCCAGGTTCCGACACCGTTAGCCGCAACTGTTCCATTCACAACGATAGTGACAGCATCATTAGTTGCAACAGCTCGACCCAAGTTAGGTACGCTGAAATTATTATATGCTGGCTCAGGATTCGTTGGCGTTGCAGTGAGATCATTATCTTCGACAACAAAATTAATTTTTGTTATTAAATCGTCGAGTTCTAATTTCAAGTTTTGTAGATCTTCTGAACTTAATTCACTGCTATCATAACCAATGGTTTTAGCATTTACAGAAAAAACTAATGAGCTAACAATAGCAGCCGAAACTACGGTGCCGGCAGCCTTTTTCTTATTCATACATAGTTCAGAGACAGCAACAAAACAACGCAATGAATGATTCCAAATGACGCGATAGATCTTGTTCAAGGCAGCGACTCCATTCAATTAGATAATTATTTTTGAGCTTTTAATTAAAAACACTAATATTGCAAACACAAATAAATAACAAATCATTAAACCTTCCCTATCAGAAATACGTTTAAAAAGGCATGCACACTTAGAAAGCAAGTAGTAAAAATAGGAAAGTGAATATATTTTCAGAGCTAATAACCATTATCAAAAAATAGCCAAAGAATTTACAACCCAAATGCTACATTATTATTTTCTGACGTCAATTTGTAGAGAACCCGCCGTAGCTAGCCGCCCTAACACCAGATTAAACACAAAAAAACAATCAACATAAAAACCCACAGAATAATTTAAAAAAATCACTTTTAAGTATTTTAATTTTATAAAAGTTGAATTATAAGCAGAAAAATCTAAATCATGAGGTAATTCTCAAAAAACAGCCATCAAACAGAACACGTAACAAATCAATATATTAATTTAAATATCAAGTGATATATTATGGGGGTATTCTTAATTTAAACGTAAAGCGCTCATGGGGTATAATACAAAAAAACAAAATATCAACAAATAGATAACAGTTTAATATAAAAAACATCAGGTCATACGCATAGTATGAACTGCGAAGACTAGGCTAGTATAAATGGGAAAATATTGGCTAATAAGATTTAATATACATTGTATCTATTTTGTAAAAACTTCAGATATATACGTATACTTTTTAAAAACCAATTTATTAATTCTTCATGAGATAGTAAAAGAAATTCATAAACAATAACAATCTAGTTATAAATATGAATAGCTCGATAGCATCATATACTACAAAGTGTCATAAAGATTATACAACCTAATAATTCCATCTGTGTAAAAAAAAGACAACAATCTTGGGATTTTTCTCAATCAATTAACATTAAAACAATAGGATAAAACCAGCAAGAAAGGTAAAATAGAAAAATTAAATCATTTATAGAGTCACAATAAGGCTATTTATGGATGCACTCAATATAAACCATTCGAAAAAAAAGGTTATTACTGTAGCTAGGACACAATAGATATCCTGAGGAATATTATGAAAAATCAGTACCTTATAAATAAATCAGTATACTTCATTCCAAGTGAAAATATTTTAATTCCAGCTAATAACGATACATCGATTAAATTATACGCACCTGTAGCAAGTATTCTGTTCATCTTAATTCAACAAAGACCAGAAATCATATCTCAAGAAGGTTTGATGAGTCTGGTGTGGGGAGAGAAAAGCGCATACGTTTTGCCAAACACCCTTTATCAGAATATTTCCTTACTAAGGAAAGGCCTAAAGGCAGCTGGCTTAAAAGAAGACATTGTAAAAACTATACCAAGACAAGGAATTTTGTTACAGCCAGCTACAATTATAGAGGAAATTGAAGCAATAGATCAGACATCCTTACTAGAAAAGGATGAAGTTGTGGATAGTGCGAATAAAAACCATCCAAATAAGAATATTCGCGCCATATTAGAGTTTAAGAAAATAATGATATTATTATTTATTTTTATTATATTCTCGATATTTATTTTTGAAAAAATCTGGTTATCGGAAGGAAGAAAAAATACATTATTTTTCGATGATTACCATTTTGTCACTATGATTGACGCATGTAAGTACTATGGAAAAAATAAAGATATAAAAAAACATTATCAGTATATTTTAGATAAAATAAATCATGAAAAAAGCTCTTGCTTGAGTGATGAAAACTATTACCTCACACTTTCTGAAATAAATGATTACTGGTCATGGGTTAAATGTAACAAAGAAAATACACAATGCGAAGTAATCTATTATACAGGAGTAAAAAAATGAAAAAAAAACACATCTTTATTTATCTAACAATATTTATATTCTCAGGTATTATCTTGAGGCTATCAGTAAGTAAAAATGATGTTCCATCTGATTGTTATGGTCAGTTGACACAAAATTATGGTAAAAAAAAATTAGCTGTTCTAATAACATTAGAGTTTTTACAAAAAAATAAAACAGGAAAACTTAACGTATCTGGAAATTACCAGGATGAAAATGGTCTAAATTTATATATCTCCCGCCAAGTGTCATTTAACTATGAAGAAATCAATAACAAACTCATCGCAACTTCAGAAAGTGTCTCAATAAAACCAAATGACACGATGGATAATACTTGGTTAGGTTTATTTTTTGCCGATTTCTTAATGCGAGAAAACAGAGGAATTGTATTAGATAACTATCAAACTATAAATGGAGATATCGTTTATTTAAGCGATGGAATTCCAGCACTATATTGTAATAAAATGCATTGAATGTCATTCTACATATAACTATTTTCGATGATTAGTGAATGAGTAAATGTTTTCATTAGAAAATATGCAGCTCTTGATTAGAGCTGCCAAAATAGCTAGCTAAGCGATAGTCACAACAAAGTCAATTGATGTTGTTATTATTCCTGGTGCGGTATTTTTTCCTGTGTTATCACGCCAATATAGTGCAGGATAAAGCAGAATTGATGCACTACTCACATCGCCATTTGTAATGAAACTATCAGTTTCTAAAGGTGAAAATTGACCTGGTAAAATGTACTGGTCTAATTTCCCCTGCGAGGTTGAGTTCTTATCTCGTGCGTATAAAGCAAAAGCAAGAAAAGGCTGGTTAGGCCCAGAATCTAACTGATAGCCATTAACTTGTGATGAAAGGATTGCCTTTTGCCCACTGGTTCCATACTGTATTTTTACTGCTTCAGGATTTATATCCTGCTCCCCACTGCATGATACCGTTAATACAGCAAGGGGATCCTTTGAATCATAAATATTATTAAAATTTGAAGTAATAAAAACGTCATTAATAGACAATGCCCCCCCAGTTGGAGCATCATTTATCTGTGACGGAGTGATTTTACCAAAATTCACATAATCACCTTTATCACCATCAAATCCAACCTTACAAGCTATAGGTGATTCTTCTACTAATGCACGTAACTGCATATCTTGCGGTATTGCACTAACATCTGCACTAACTGAATAAAAAAATACAGATAGGATAATGCTGAGAAATAAAGCAAGGTTATTTTTATATAAAATTACCATTCTATTTTTACTCCAGCAATACCTGAAACCCCATGTCCTGAGTTTGATTTTAAGCGTTGTTCGTAGTCAAATGAAGCATATAAGGCGGAATTTTTATCAAACATGTGGCTAACTCCAATTCCAGTCTGATACCAATCGCCTCCTAACTCGGAATGTAGTTTCACTCGAGACTGTTTTTTCCCTTTATAATTAGAATAGTATGTACTTGTATGATTATTTTCTGTATTCCAGTAGTTAAACCTAGAGTAAACAACTGTATCTGAGTCATTATCAATATAAATACCTGCTCTAATACCGAAACGGTTATAGATAACATTAGTAACTTCATAATCAACTCTTAGATTAGAGTTTTTACTCGAGGTGCTATTAATATCAGCATGCTGAAATATTGTTTGCAATTGCGATTCTATAAAAAAACTTTTATTCAAAAGTAATTTATACCCCGCTTCAAGCGAAATATCACTCGCCCAACCGTGCGTATGCAGGTGTTGTCCCTCAGACGTTGATATGTCAATATTGCTAAGAAAATCGGCTTGGAGCTGTGTGTCAATATATAGCCCATTGTTAAGTAAATACGTCCAGTACCCGCCAAATGAGGTATTATTCACCCTAACTTTTCCGGCTTGGCTATCGCCGCTATATATACCATCAACGTTTGCTTTAGTTCGGTTTTCTCCGAAAGATACCCCAAAATGATGGGAGCCATCTTGACTATGCAATTGGCCTAATTCTTGACCTATTTGTAGACCTGCCACATGGCGAGAATAGTTTGCTCCATTTTTAGCAAAGTTTAATGATCTACTCGACATATCATTTCCGTAATGGTGTCTTACATCCATTTCGCTATTATAAATACGCCCCCATGCACCGTTGGCAATCTTACTTTTATCTGTGCCAGCAACACGATCCTGATAGTTGCCTAAAGATGTTAAAGCAACGCTGTTTGCCAGTGATGGAACAATACTAGCTGCAACTACCAATGGTCTGAAGTTTTGAGCAACTGGGGGCTTAGGTAAAATAGGAATCTCAGGCTCCTTTGGATCCAAAGGTTTCACTGGAGGAGGAGGTAAAACCGGTTTAGATGGATCTAATGGTTTGCTCGGTCCAATAGGATTCGTTGGTTTATCAGGATCTGGGGGGATGACTACTGGGTTTTTCTGTGAAGTAAGGTACCAACTCCCCTTAAAATCACCGCTTTGATCATGAGCTACCAAAGTGTAATCATAAGCACCAGCACTAATTTTTCCATCTTGTATAAAATTAGTTGGATTAGAAGCCTGCATAGCTTGAATAATTTGAATCCCATCCCCTTTAGTAGCCATGCCCAAATCATCAGCCGCTAGAAATTTAACTCGCGTAGGTTCTCCCAATACATCACCACGTATCTTGAATGAATCGACTATTGAATCCGAATTATCAGAGCGCAGAAAACCATTCATCACCAAAACTCCACCGCCAGTGTAGTTACCATCAACAGTCAAGTTTTGGTTTGAAAGAGTATCGGTTGGTTTCGAAAATTTTATTTCACCTAAGTTAACTAGTTCATTAACTTTTGAATCTCCTCCCGAAATTAGCCAAGAGCTACTATCATCTATCGTAAGACGCGAGATACTATGTTCACTTTGTTCCGTTTTCGCACTTCCGGTCCAGTCACTGTTGTTTTTTAGTGTAAATTCATTAAGTTGACTGGCATCATATAAAAATACATCCCCAATTAACTGAGAATGGTCGAGGGTAATGTTCTCCACGTAACTTTCATCTTTAACGAGAATACTGCCATTGAGCGAGGATGAATTTTTAATATTTAACTTTACATCTTGAGCCTGATTGTAATTCAGATTTCCATTAAGGCTGATGGGCAACGCAGATATAATCACAGAATAACGTTCTGAATCAGGAAGGTTTGTACCAGAAAAAAAATGACTTTTATTTAATTCAATATCAGTGTGGTCCCCACCATAAATATTGATACCAGAACCTTGTTTTAGATTGAACGTCGAATCTCTTACTCTTGCATAATTTGTGTAATCGCTATATTTTTTTGTTTCATCGCTGGTAGTAATATTGCTTAAACCAGAAAAAATTAGACCAGCGGCCTGATCACCATTACTATTCGCAATAAGACCAGATGCATATAGTGAACCGCCATTCATTCCCAAAAAAATTCCTGATTTCTCACCAAACGTACTAAGAACCGAATTTTTTATGTGTATGACCGACCGTTCTGAATTACTATAAAGCCCATAAGCTTCATTACCATAAGTTTTACCATCAATGCTTTCAGCAACTAAATTTCCACCTTGATTAACAAGCAGCAAAGAGGAATTAATACCTTTCGTTTCGATCTTGGAGTCTGATAAATTAATTTGAGTGGACCCAGTCGGAGCTATGCCGTATGCATATGCCACGTACGAGCCGTTACCTTGCGTTGAGAGGGTCAAATTGCGCCCATCAAAAGCACCTCCATTAAGTGAATAGACAATATGAGACAAATCACCAGAAGTTGAAATACTTGAACTATCCAATGCAACATTTGCTACATTTTCGCCATTATTAATATTATAACCATTGATAACAACCCCATAGGAAGAAAACCCATGAGTGAAAATTTTCGCATTGCTTGCGGCTACAGCGACATCACCGTATAGGTTTTTAGAATCACCTTTAGGCGTTAAAAAACTGTATATACCATAGGAATTGTCACCATCAGTAGTAATAATAGGAGAATCCATTTCTAATTTGGCATTATTATTTATAAATACACCAAATGAGGATCGCCCTGCAGTATTTATGCTTGCATTTTTGGCTGTTCCATTCATGTTGCTCATATTAATTCCATACGAGCCTGCACCTTTCGTCTGAATATTAACATCCATCAAAGTAAATCTATCTCTAATCCATGGACCTGATGCTGGTGGATTTCCGGGATAGGTATAAGCACTTAAAGAGATCCCTGGGGCATTATTACCTAACGTAACCAATTTGCTGTTACTAATATCAATTCGACCAAACGTTGCATTATCACCTACGCCAGTAGCCGTGCCTACGATAGCACTAAGCATAGAGGTTATATTTACTTTATCTGCTTTTAGCTTAGCTTCACTTTGGTTGATAATGACACCTATACCTGAAGAGGCATTTATCACAACATTAAATAAATCAACTATTGAATTTGTTGCAACAATTCCACGACTAAAATTTATTATACTATTTTTTATATCTATAAACTGTATTCCTGAATTCCCTCCCCCATCATAGGTGGATATTGCAGCATCACTGTTAGAATACACAGT
Organism: Hafnia sp.; assembly: GCF_036648275.1. NCBI lineage: Bacteria > Pseudomonadati > Pseudomonadota > Gammaproteobacteria > Enterobacterales > Hafniaceae > Hafnia > Hafnia sp. The sequence goes on from NZ_JAVXIQ010000017.1 coordinate 42,330, forward strand.
GCCTTGGGAGATATTTACGCTATCAAGAATTAGTTTATTATTCTGTCCATAAGAAGTATTGGATATAACAATAGCAGAACCATCTGATTTTATATGCGCTGGCTTATCTTGCAGCCCTTTTATACTTAATAATGAAGAGTTACCCTTGCCGCCAAGAAAAATTGCTGAATTAAGCTGTCCAGAAGTAGTAATTAAAAAATCACTACCGATAAAATTAACGAAAGAACCATTGCTGATACCCATGACATAAGGAAATGGATACCCAACTCCATTGTCTGCTTGCTCATCCATTGCAGGATAGTTATCAGTTTCAATATGGTATATACCACCATCATCGTACAGATACGGAACTGATGCAAAAGCATGAGGGACAGATAAAAAAATCAAAATGGTTGAAATAAAATATCTTTCATTAATAATCATCGGTAAATCCTTATCAAGAATAAATGGCTAATAGTTTAATAAAAATGTGCGTGAAATCATTCATACTCGAAGGTGTATGCCATTGTAGCCGTCACTGTTCCGATTGACAGGTTATCGTTACTTGTAGCTGTCGTGTAATATCTTGCGCAAAAAGACTGAAAGGGTCTAATAGAACTATTAGCACCCGCCACGCTGATACGTTTAGTATTAGTTCTGTTTAATTCAAGAGGTAATCCATTAATTACTCCCGAAGACGAATTAGTACAGGTTTTATCAGCTTCGGTCTTATAGTAGATTTGAACGCCGACATTAGAACCAGCATCAGCAGAATTAATTAGCTTTCCCCAAGCATCAGCAGCAGGTGCTCTTGAAATAGTTGCATCACTGGCATACAGCGTCGCTTTTACAGACTTGTCGCAGGAGAGTTCTAGAGTAAAAGGAGTCCATTGTTCATTAGCTTTTATCAAAGTCCCTGCAGACTGGGATTGAGTAAAGTCAGTCCATCTAATTGGAAACGGCTGCAAAGTGACTAGTTTTGGATTTTCAGTAATGATGGTGCAGTTAGCTGGTACTGTCACTGTCGGAGGCACTCCCTCTGCAGCAGAACAGCCAAGGCAATACATTTTTGGCGAGCTTGATGCCCAACTTCCAACTCCCCAATACTGGAAATTGGCATCTACATTGACCTTCGGTAATTTATCTGATGTAAAAGTGCCTAGAGTAACGCTTGGGCTAAGCTTATATGCCCTCAGCTCATAAACCCAGTTTTTATTCAGATATTGAGGTATATAGTTACCTGCGCTCATACCCCCATATGCACCTCCCCATGTACACATAGAAGCGCCATAACCAGTACCTTCAGTAGTACATGCTGGAAAGTTAAGTAATGCTTTATTTGCCTCACTAGGATAAATAGAGATTTTATTATTTTTTTTCATACCTCCACCAGATGATTTATACATGAAAATAGCCGAGTTGTTCCAATTAAGAACTATTTGAAAACCAATACCGGAAAAACCATCCATTTGATAATAACTGGAATTACCAGGATAAAAACTCATTTGTGGTCTAATATAAGTGTTTATAGCTCTGATTACATGAGTTGTACCTCCTGTGCCATTTGCGTAAGTCACATCACAGACTAATGGTATATCTGACATATCACTCGACGTAATACTTCTATCAGCAACAACAAAATAGTCTGTTGCTGCTGGGTTAGTTGCTAACCACGCGGTAAAATCTCCGCCTTTAAAATGCCATGATGTCGGAGTATACGATGTCTGTATACATGCCGGTGAGACAACAGCCCACAAGCATTTTGAAAATAATAATAAGATTATTGACAGCAACAAACTACTGTTAAATATAGCTCTATAGCCCATTTAATATTCCTTGTGAGTTAGCATTTAGCATTGACTCTGAGCCTTGTGAGTGGCAGCGCGATTTTACCTTTTCAAAATATAATGTCTTATCTTCAGGGCCGAGATTATACTCTGCATAGCACGTTTCTTTATCCCAATGGACCCTAAGTCTACCGATATTACTTGGTAACAATACCAATGATTTTCCCTTTGGATCTGTTATACCCAGAAACTCGCCATCCTCATCGTTGACAGTCGCACCGAATGGTACATTTTCAGAATCATTTTTAACAAATAAGAACTCTACACGTCTTCCTTTTTTTGCTAAGAAATGAGCTTCTACAATAGCTCCACGACGCGGAACCAATGTTTGCGTTGTTTCATTTAGCTCAATATTCCCGGGGACATTTTTCCCTATAAGAACTTGATTGACTGTATAAGGAGATGCGCTAGGAATTACAGCATATCCATTTGTTCCTGTTCTTGAAGAATAATTAACTTCAACACCTTCTATACCCGCAACGTCTGCAATAATAACCGTCTCGTTTAACCCCGGTGTAAAATTCACCCCACCAGAATGAGTGATGATTCCCCCAGTGAAACTACCACCGGCGTTAGTGTAATCTTCTCCTTTAGAAGCCGACATGCTATAACTTACAAAAGGTGTCTGTGAATTTAAATTTGCACCAATAGAATTGAAATCACCTTGCGTCCCAGATGAATATAATGAATACGAGGCCTGCTGGCCAAGCAACATAAGGCTTTGATTAGCTGAAGCAGTTTGTGAGTATTTGCCATCACTTGTATGATTCACCGATGAGCTTAACGTAATAGGATGATAAGAGGATCCCAGTGGCATACTTATATTTAAGCCAATTGAGGTATCATCCTGACTCTTAACACCACGCATAGCCAAATTGCTTGAATGAGTAAGTGAAATGCTATAACTTAAATTCCCCCAGTTATTATTATAGCCAGATGATATACTGCTAGAGCGACCTTTGTTATTCCAATATCGATTATCAGATAGAGATAAATAGATAGAACCACCACCAAAATTATTTAAATTTTGATTTAGACTAATAGATGTAGAAAGCTTTGGAGTAATATCTACGAGCGAATCACTATCAGCTTCTATATATTGAGCATGTGAACTCAGTGATCTAAATCCCTCGGTTGAAAATCGTTGTGAGATAAATCCCAAACTAGTACCTGAATCATCAAACAATTTATTATAACTAAATCTGATGCTTGTTCCATGCTCATTATTATTTTTAATTTTGCTTGATGACTGTTCAATATCTAAGGCAACGGGTCCAAAAGGAGTATTAGTTCCTAATCCAAAGCCTAATCCATAATAACCTTTAGTTACTTGTGCCCCGCCTAAGATACTTAAATTTTCTGCCAGACCATATGTATAATCTAAATTTATAACATTTAAAGACTTGTTAGAATCACTATATTGATTATATTTCCCCGCAGAGAGATCATATGTAAAAAAATTCTTCCTCACCATGTATGCATTGCTTCCCCATGGCTGAATTGTTACTTTTTCGCGCCCATCAGCTTCTATTATTTTAACTTCAAGGTCTCCTGATGTACCTGCAGGGTTAATATCAGTAAGCATAAAAGGACCTGGTGGAACTTTTTCTGTATACAACAAGAAATTCATTTGACGGATTTCAACAGTTGCGTTTGTTTCAGCAACACCTCTAATTATAGGTTTTAATGTTGAGTCACCATTAGCTTGCATTGCAAGGTCATCGCTCAACTGAATTCCTCTAATTCCAAAGCCATCAAGAAGCCTTGAAACAGCAAATACGTCACCAATACGTAGTTGTGCCTTTAATAATTCTAAATCATGTTCTACGAAATTAGTAAAACTTGAAAAATTAAATTTTTCTTGTTTATTACTCAAGACTGAGGATGAATTACGATAACGCCACCCAAACATATTAACTCCACTATTCAATGTAGATGAGAGACTGTTTGCGGTACCTTGACCATGGCCAGATCTACTTGTAGCAACATTCAAATTATAGTTAGTGAATGCGGCCGCAATACCATAATCCCATAATGACGTATCTACCACTGTAAGTGAGTCTTGTTTTAAGTAGACTTGAGGTATACTAATCGATAACCTAAAGCGGCCAGCATCATAACTCTGATATGCATCTGAAATTATATTTTTCAGGTCAACGCATTTTTCATCTTTAATTGCATCATTACTTTTTAATAAGCTATGAACATCAATGCCTATTTTATTTAGTAGATAAGGTGTCAAGCATGCTTCCACCTGATTAGTTCTGATATTCTTTACAAATTTTATGTTTTTCCTTGTTTTTAAATTACTGTTTAAATATATAGAGACGTCATAGTCCCCTGGTAAAACACCACTATTTAACAAAGTATCGATATCTACCGCAGCGTTGTCTCCTCGAATAAAACTTGTATTGAAAACAAGTTTTTCATTTTGCATATTTTTTTGAGCATTAGAGTTTTCATCAGTCTGTTGGCTCCCCACATGATTATTCACCTGCAGGGACTTTGCTTCATAAGTCTTACCTTTTGCATATCCAGCAGGAAATAAAAAAACAAGGCTCAAAGTAATAACATTGAGTTTCATACTTAAAATTCACTTGAAAAAAATTCAAAAATATATCTGAAGATATTCAGATAAAGTAATTATATGCAAAAGTTACAATTTAGAATCTAAACCTTTTTTGGATTTGATTTTTTACCCACTGTTAGGACAGCACTAAAGTTCTTGCTAAAACCAGAATCACCAATAGATGAAAAATATACTATTGAATCACTTGGTACTGGTGAAGAAAATGATGATTCTATTTCTGATAGTGGAGGAATCATAATCGAATCTAAAATGACTTCTTTATCATTAATATTTTTATGACGATTAAACCCAATCAATGTAATAAAATTATTACTAGAATTAAATATTTTTAGCACCTTTCCATCTTTACCCAAAACTATATCTAACCTTTCAGTCATAGTAATTGGATCTGTTTTTACACTATCAGGGCGAAAGAACATTTTTATTCTTTGCCTGATAGTAAAAGATAGTCCAGAAGATTTCCCCTCAGCCATAGATGCCGAAATCCGTGGTATTTCTTGTACATTTAGCCAAAATAGAGACTCACGATCTTTAGGCATAGAAATACCTTGATATACAATTTTAATTATCTGTGCTTGTGAAGAATGTATACGTCCCAATGATGGTATTACCGAAAATGGAGTGTCTACTGATGAGTCCCCATCTTTTTCAAGCCAACTTTGAAAAACGACATCATCATCTCCAGCCGTAACGGTAAGATCATATTCATGTTCATTTGATGGAAAAACGACTCTTGTCGTAGATAATGAAAAACCAGCATGTACAGGCATAGTTGCCATCGTAATTGCCAGTATAATAATTTTAAGTGTATTTTTTTTCATCAATTAAATCCTAGAGTTACAACCATTTCAGTAGAGAAAATGCCCCCATCAGAGACATGGTTTACATTAGCCCAAAATAATCCTGGGGAAATATCAAACATAGCTTCATATGCAGTACCTGAGCTATTTTTCTCAAAACTATAGTTTTCTATAAAGTTATATTTACTTCCAGGTTTTACCAGACCATTTACCCCTCCGTGAGTAGAAGAAAGTAAATCCTTAACAAAAAGAACAATACCCAAACTCTTTATTGTATTATCTCCACCAGAGTTTAATTTATAAACATAACCTCCAGATGCCGCACCAGGAATATTCCCAGGTAACACCTGAGATAAATCACCGAAAGATATATAATATTTTGAGTAGTCCCCCATAGCAAAACTACTATTACTTAAGCAAGATATTATTAATCTAATTGGAGATGTAGCATTCTTATATTCATCAGCAATACTACCAAAAGCAGATTTTTGCCTAATATAACGCAGCACACTACTATCTATCTCAGATGGGGCAGCGCTAATTTCTCCTATATTGAGGCTGCCGAAATCGGTGGTATAGCCTAATGGAAATTCTAAACTGCAATTTGGAGTTACAAGCTCAGCTGAAATTTTGAGCGTTTGCGTTCCTATTACCTGTTCTGCAAAAACTGAACTCAGTTTCAATATTGACATACAAACTATCAATGTAAAACTACGCAACATATTCATTTTTTATCACGAATTATGCGCTTTATTTTCGTTGATTTTCCTTCTTTTATTTCTGCTATATAAGCTTCTGCCATTCCATAGTCATTTACTATAATATAGACAACCTTCTCAGCTTTGTTTATTTCATACACTCCTGATAGTTTTATTTCAGATATTGAATATGGTTTTATATAATCAAATTTTGTATCAACAAAACTGTGTGGTTTTTCATCCAATTTTTTTTTGCCACCCACTAAAGATATACCTGAAAATACCACATGGTATGGTGTAGGGTTTGTTAACTTAAGCATGAATTTATTCGTACCTTGACGCTTTACCTCCCACTTTAGTGCAAGTGGAGCAGCAGCAGCCCCTTCTAGTGGTAAAGACTTTGGTCGATAGAATCCTTTGATCACTTGTAAGAAAGACGAGTTTATAGCATTTTTTCCTTGCATATCATCAGAGACAGCAACTGAATCTTGAATATTAATATATAATAAGCTTTCTCTATCCTTAGGAGCGCCTTCCCCCTGATAGATTAATCTCAGGGATTGGCTTTGTCCTGCCTTTAACAGACTCATCGCAGGGGTTATCGTAAAGTGCGAAGCAACTGACTCGTCTGGCCCTGTCACCCATGACTGCACTAATGAAGATACATTTTTCTGTGCGTCAAGAACTAACTCAGCCTCTTTGCAATCTGGTTCTATAATAACTCTCGTTTTCTGAAGAATTACTGCAGAAAACGCTGACCAAGAAATACAATAAAGATATAATAATATCGAAGTTAATATATATTTTTTCATATTCAATTCTTTAATATCAGAAAAAGGGAGAGAAGTTCTCCCTTTTATTTAATAACTAATATTTTTATAATATCTTATTTATCTATATTCAAATTTGAATGGCATTGTCGCAGTTGTTACACCACCACCAACACTAGCCTTGCTGCTAGCTGGCACATATGCGAAGTCAAATGTTGGCTGTGCAGTAATGCTCTTAGTCCCCGCAACCCAATTAACATCAATAGCTACACCATCAGCTGAGTTAGCTGGGTCGAGATCGATAACCTTGTCCCCTTTCTTAGAGTCAATTTGCTTCACAGCTATACCAACGCTACGGTTAGATGAATTTTTATCTGCCGCCAAGAGCCCCACAACACTCCCTGAATCTGTAGTCGGAATAAATCCTGATGCCCCATTATCTTGGCCATAGAAGTACAACTTTGCCTTAGTGGAGAAGTTAGCTTTAGCATCATCCTTAACTCCCGTAATTCCATCTACATATGCGTAAATATCATCGGTTGGACACTCAATATTCAACGCAAATGGTAATTTCGCTTTGCTATATTTCACATCTTCATCCAGTGAACTCCATCCTGCTGATGTAGCCGCGGTCAAGGCTTTAACTTTAGTGACACCCAGTGAACCTGGCATAGGAATGTTGATATCCCCCCCACCATCTACAGCATTAGTTACAGTGCAGCCAGACTGATTTAATGCCCCCGTAAAAATGAGTCGTCCTTTTGCTAATTCAACTGTAGTTGCGGCTTGCGCACTGCTGATTCCTACAGTAGCTAGTAAGATTGCTAAAGTTAATTTATTCATGTTCCCTTCACTTTATATTTAATTGAAATTACTAGTATTTATTACTTTCATCATTATGGATTATCAACTTAATAAACCATAATGATGATATGCAGAACTATTGATAAATAAATTGCATTACAATCGAGCTATTGTAGGAATATTCACCTGTATCTTTTGATTTTTCCCATTCAGTGGGTCCATCTCCTTCTTTTTTTACTAATACAAAACTAAACTCAATGTTCTTCTTTTTGGCTTCCACTCCTTCTCTATAAAAGAGAGGAAAGCCACCATCCTCACTCAGGATGCTACTAAACCCACCTTTTACAGATGGATTGACCCATCCTGTACTGATACCTCCAGTTCCATATATTGAAGCGGAGATAAACATAGAAAGTGCAAAATTCTTACTTATATCAGTATCAGAACTCCGTACACTTAGATATTTACATCCAACCGATGAACACGTACTGTCATTGACTATGGATTGAGTGCTAACAGTAAAATATTGAGTCAATCCTTTACAGGTAACATCCATATTTACACTTCCAAAACCAGTGCCTAATGCTTGATATGCATTTTTAACAGAAGCATCTCCATTTGGAGCGATTTCTCCAGATGTAATTAGCCCCTTTAGCGCATTATCTAATTCCAGTGTTGTTGGGATGCTTTTCACTTTTGCAATAGGAATTGATACATTTAAATTCAATGCTGAGTAATCGCAAGTCGGTTGCATTGCCTCGGCAACTTCGCCATTAAAAATAACATAGCCTGAAGATGAGCCTGCGTGCAAAAAGTTGCTAAATGATAAAATAGCTAAAAATATATATTTCATTTTTCTTTATTTATCATTTTTTATAATTAGAGATAAAGTATGTAATGTGAATTTAAAATCCACCATATAGCTAACCATTACGAACCCCCTCTCAATACAACTCAATTATCAGCTCTTGGTACCCTGCTGTCTTTTACTAAGATTGCAGGATATACTCATTACATTCAACTTACATAAAATTAAATCTACTGATATTTTTGTATTAAGATAATATAAAAAATAAAATCACGTCTTATTTATTATTGTTTTAGGTTTTTAATGCCAATGGGGGATATATTAATCATACTCAACGTTGAGTGTAATGTTGCGAGAGTAAGCCCCCACACCAACCAAACTACCTTTGATTAGCTCATCTGAATAATTTTGTGAATTAAGATCTGCACCTGTGAATGCAATTGCATAAGACATCGTCGCTTCATAATTTCCATTAGTCAGTTTTGTAAACTCACTCGCTATTATATTGTAAACTTCAGATTGATTAGATACTCCTCTAAAGTTTAACCAATCATTATCATTTTTTCTTCGTACTATAAACCCAGCATTCTCACTCTGAGACGATTCTAAGTAATACCACAGCGTACGGCTCCCGCTGTTTGCTACTTTAGCATCACCATTTAGTGAATAGCTCACTCGAATTGAGCTATCGCTGCCTGGTTTAAAGCTACATGTCACTCTGTAGTCGACATGCTTAAAATACTGACTAGCTATACCATTTTTTGTGCCATCATAGTCAACGACATTGTTCCAAATATAATAGTAATTCGGAATTTTATCTTTTCTGTACGTAAATAATACCTGCGTAACTCCGGCAGGAGCATCTAATACGCAAGTTTTTTTATTCTCAACCACTATTGAACCATTGATAGCGATCAAAACCCCATCATTCGACATACCTGCTAATGGTATTAGTGCTAATGAAAATAGCAGTAGCGTCAACCTCTTCATAACTTCTCCTATAGTCAAACTAGAAATCAACTAGTTTTAATATTTAATTCAATGATTGCATACCAAAAAAAAATTTAGTAGTAGATGACTTGTAAATCCGATAAACCTCATAAAAATGGGATTAATTAAAATCTTAATAAGGAACAAAAATATTAATAAGACTACCTAGAGTTATTATTAAGGCTAACGGCAAAACTAAACATTATTTATTCTATTGACTATAGAAATTCAATACGGTTAATATCTGAATTAAATATTTTATACATTCATCTGAGATAAATCGTGTGAGCAATAGTATTTTAATCGACAATCAAATTATTTATAATAGTTACAGATCCGAGCTTTTCAGGTTAGATATGCCTGAAAATAAAGTTTTACTTACGTCCCCTGCAAACAATTGCCTATCTATTATTATTTGCCATGGCTATGAGATAACGACTAGAGAAGAGCTATTTTACGAAGTATGGACTAAATTCAACATTCCAATTAACACCAATACATTTTATCAAAACATCTCATTAATTAGAAAGGCGCTTAGGCAACTAGGAGTTTCAAAGGAGGTCTTAGTAACGATCCCAAGAAAAGGTATATCTATTTCTAGTGATGTAACCATTTCTTCATATCTAGATAATCCTGTTATAGATATTCCTGTTATAGAAAATAAAATTGAGAAGAATACCGTCGTAGACATTCATAAACAAAGGCCTAGCATTAAGTCAGTAAAAGCTCCGCTATGGACTTTTCTCATTGCGGTAAGTATTTTTTTCATTAGTGCCGGATTATATCATCTTATAAGTAAGAATGAGTATCTTTTTGATGCTTTAAGCGATTACAAAATGAGCGGCAAACTCATGGGGTGTTTATTTTATTTAAAAAATGATGCGCCCTATTTATCAAGAGAAAAAATAGAGAATGAAATAAAGAGCATAGGAATTTCTTGCAATGAAAATGAGCGAGTTTACTACGATGATTTAAATACTTTAGCGAGAAAATCATTGCTGATTTGTTCAGAAACTAAAGAAAAGAAAGAGTTTTGTCGTTCTATATATATAATTAATATGGAAATTAACCCGTGAATAAAATCAGATTAATTTCTTGTATTTTTTTAATTATCTGTGCTTCATTTTTTTCTTTTCGTTTCCGCTACTATCAGGTCGGGAGTGAAATTCGTTGTACATCGATTATTCAGTATCAATTTATATATGAAAATATTGTCGACACTTCATCTGGGAGTTTATTATTTATGCTGTCCAGTGATAAGGGGGTTATCACTTATAATGCAAAAGTTAACTCGGGTGGTAAACAATTCATCATCAATAGAGAGGCAGATGTTGAATACTCACTAAAAAATGATTTTTTGCACATAAGGACTACTAAACTTATTATACGTGACGGTGATAACTTGCCTAGTGATATTGCATTCAAATATCTATATGGATTTTTAATTAGGAAAGACGGTTGGGTTTCTTTAAAGATAGATCGAGAGTTTAGTTCTGGATATGTCATATCAACAAGTATTACCCCTCAACTTTACTGCAATAAACTTTAATAAAATCAATCGAATAATATTGCATTTTCACTTAATAAGAAAAAATTAGCCTTATTAAACTTTATTCATTCAACACATTTTAAATATCGAATGTAGAATTTTCTCATTCAAACTCCACAAGGAATTAAAGTGAAAAATTACTACAACTTTAACATCAGTACTAACGATGATAATAGATTTTATCTTAATGGATTATTTTCTATTCTTTCTAACAATTTTCGATTAGAAAGCAACATACAACTGGGTGATAAAACTATAAATTTAAAGTTTATTTCTACTGCTAAGAGTGATACATGTAAAAGTTTGTTGTCACTCATAACAACTGAGTCTAAATTTATTTATTTTTTTATTATTGATAACAATGACAGTTCAGTTCTGAAATCAAAAACTTGCTGCGAAAACCTTAACATAATATACAGAGATGACTCAGTAAATTCTGTAATTTTAAAAATAAAAGATGGTATTTTAAATTCTTTATCCAGATCATCAGATATTGATGATAAATATTGTTTATCTTCTTGCATAGCTTGTTCCAATGTTCGTTTAACTTATAGTGAGTATCAAGTACTCAATTTAATTCAGAAAGAAAACACAATTACAGAGATTTCATATATTTTAAATAAAAGTGCAAAAACCATTCATGGACAGAAAAAGAATGCAATGCGCAAGTTGGGAGTTAAAAGTAATCATGCTTTATATGAATTATTAAGACATAAGCGAAATACCCCATACCTTATATCACAAATTAGATAACTCTTTTTTACTAAGGTGCTAGCGGTTATTTTTCATAAATTAAGGAGTCTGAGATTACTCACCTGCTTCTTTAGGCTTCAGCAGTCTAATAATTTCTTTAACGTTGATCTAAAGAGAAAAGCCCCGTTTTCCGCTATACTGGCGCACTTATTTGCATCATTAGATGCATTTTATTTCATTGAGCAATGTAGCGGAAAACGTCATGAGCAAGCCTTCTTCTGCGCAGGTAAAAGCTTTTTTGCTGAGCCTGCAGGATTCTCTCTGTCAGCAAATTGCTGCCGCCGATGGGCAATCCACGTTTCGTGAGGATAACTGGCAGCGCGAGGCCGGTGGTGGCGGACGCAGCCGCGTACTGACTCAGGGTGCCATATTTGAGCAGGCTGGCGTCAATTTTTCCCACGTTACCGGTGGGCAACTCCCCGCCTCAGCCACCGCACACCGTCCTGAATTAGCTGGACGCAGTTTCGAAGCGATGGGCGTATCGTTAGTGATCCATCCGCTCAATCCTTATGTGCCTACTAGCCATGCCAACGTGCGTTTTTTTATCGCTGAAAAAGAGGGCGAAGAGCCCGTATGGTGGTTTGGCGGCGGTTTCGATCTCACGCCGTTTTATCCTTTCAAAGAAGACGTACTGCATTGGCACCGCACCGCGAGCAATCTGTGTCAGCCGTTTGGCGAAGAGGTTTATCCGCGCTATAAAAAATGGTGCGATGAGTATTTCTTTATCAAACATCGTCAGGAATCACGCGGCGTGGGTGGCCTGTTCTTTGACGATCTAAACACCCCTGATTTCGATCGCTGCTTTGATTTCATGCAGGCCGTGGGAAACGGTTTTAACACCGCCTATCTGCCTATTGTGGCCAAACGCAAAGATACCCCCTTCGGTGAACGCGAACGCCAATTCCAGCTGTATCGTCGTGGCCGCTACGTTGAATTCAATTTGGTATGGGATCGCGGTACGCTGTTTGGCCTGCAAACTGGCGGAAGAACCGAGTCTATTTTAATGTCGATGCCGCCGCTGGTTCGCTGGGAATATGATTTCCACCCTGAGCCAAATTCACCAGAGGCCGCGCTTGAGCGTGATTTTTTGCCGGTTCAAGACTGGCTAAAGGAAGAGTAATGTCAGAAGCAAAACAAATTTGGGTCGATGCCGATGCCTGCCCAAACGTGATCAAAGAGGTGCTGTTTCGCGCCGCCGATCGCGTCGGAATTTTTGTCACGCTGGTTGCGAACCAAACCATCCGCACCCCGCCATCGCGCTTTATTCGTAGCCTGCGCGTTGAAGCCGGTTTTGACGTTGCGGATAACGAAATTGTGCGTCGCGTCAATCCCGGTGATTTAGTCATCACCGCAGATATTCCGTTGGCGGCCGAAGTGCTGGAAAAAGGCGGCGTGGCGCTAAACCCTCGCGGCGAGCTTTATACCGAAGCCAACATCAAAGAACGCCTGAACATGCGTGATTTTATGGATACCATGCGCGCCAGCGGTGTACAAACCGGCGGCCCAGCGACGCTGCATCAGCGCGATAGACAAGAATTCGCCAACCAGCTCGATCGCTGGCTGCAAAAACGTTAAGCGCCTCGAAGACTTTACAGCCGCGTCACGCCTAGCGCGGCTGCCCGCAGTTTCATATCGCTACAACGCTGATATTCATCCACGGATAGCGGGCTAAAACCGCTAATCAATAAACGTGAACGCACCGCCGTCATCGACGGATCTTCCACCATTTTTTTCAGCGCATGGCGCAAACGCAGCAAACGCGTTTCATTTCCCGCCGCGGTAATTAACGGCAAACCGGGTGCCGGTGGCGTTTCCCCGATAATCTTCAAACCACTCATACATTGCGGCTCTGCTTTTTGCAGCAGCGCCAGCGTCACGCAGTCAATGGCGGCAATATCGGCGTCGCCCTGTTTAATCGCCAGCAGTGAAGCGCGATGCGATCCGGTCTGCAACGTGCTGGCAAAAAAGCGCCCATGGTGCGCCAATGGCGCAATCACCGAGCGCAGCGCATTGTAGCCGGACTGGGAATCCTCGCTGTTATACGCCGCTTTGCGGCCTAAAAATGAACCAATATCGGCACCGGCGTCCTGTTTTCTCGCCACTAAAAAACTACGATAATCGTTACCTTCGCACCCAGGTGCACGATAGCGGAACACCCCCACCACATCGACTTTTGCACTCAATGTTTCCTGTAGTGGATAGCCGCAGGTTTGGCTGAGTAATAAATCAGGCTGCTGCCAATGCGCATAGAGATCATCCGGCCAGCACAGATTAGGCGGCAAATCCTCTTCCCCCTCCTGCGTCAGCCAACGAGAAAGTCCCTGCCAGAGCAGCTCTACATCATCGCGATTGATTCCATACATCGGCAACGAAACCCGCATGTTTATCATCCCTCTGTCGACGGTGGCACCTGTCGCCAACGTGTTAAATAATTTACCCAGCGCTCGAACGCCGCGTCGGTAATCATCGCCAAGAGCGCCACCAGCAATGCGCCCTGAATAACGTAAGCAGTGTTAAAACCACTTAGCCCAATAATAATAGGCGAACCTAGCGTTTTTACCCCAACCGTTGAGGCAATGGCTGCCGTGCCGATATTGATAATGACGGAGGTGCGTACCCCAGCCAAGATCACCGGCGCGGCTAAGGGAATTTCCGCTCGCCACAGGATCTGCCAAGGATTCATTCCCGCCCCTCTGGCAGTCTCTCGCACCGCGGCGGGCACCGATTCAATCCCGCTAATGGTTCCCTGCAAAATTGGCAACAAACCATACAGCACCAAGGCAATCACCGCGGGCTCTGGGCTGAAGCCCATCAGCGGCACCGCCACCGCTAGCACCGCCACAGGCGGAAATGTTTGCCCCACCGCCGTAATGGTTTCTACCATTGATCGAAACTCGCGTCCGCCACGGTGAGTAACCAGTAAGCCCGCACTCACGCCGATCAGCACGGCAATCAAACTGGAAACCGCCACTAACGAAACATGCGCCAGCGTGAGCGACCAAAAGCTGTCTTGTTGATAAACCGGCCGTGAAAGCTCCGGAAATAAAGCGCTAAATAAGCGCCCCATGTGCGCCATTCCGCTATTCAGCCCAATAAGCAGCACGATCCCCCACAGCAAAGGATCGAAGTACCAGCGTTGGGTTATCGCATGATATTTCCCCTGCATCATGCCTCCGCTTTCTTTACCAAATCAGCAAAATAGAGCACGCCAACCGGCTGCCCTGCTTCATCGATAACGGGTAAACGGTCAACCTGACGGTAAATAAAGACCGACATCGCATCACGTAAATTAAGATCGCAGCGAATTGGCTCACCGTGAAGAAGCTCGCCGCGACGCACGCGGGAGGCCACCACGTCTAATCCCAACAGCTTGATCCCAACGTCGCTATGGCCGAAGAATTGGCGCACAAAATCATTCACAGGCTGATTCAGCAACGCCTGCGGCGTCCCCTGCTGGACTACTTTTCCGGCGTCCATCAGCACGATACGATCGGCAAGGCTCAGCGCCTCATCGATATCGTGAGTCACCAAGACAATGGTGCGGCCTAACAGGGTATGAATACGGGCGATTTCCTGCTGCAAGGTGGTGCGAGTAACGGGATCGAGCGCGCCAAATGGCTCATCCATCAGCAAAACTTCCGGATCGGCAGCCAAAGCTCTCGCCACGCCGACGCGCTGCTGTTGCCCCCCTGAAAGCTGATGCGGATAACGATGGCGAAACTCGGCCACATCCAAACTCAGCATTTCCATCAGCTCCGTCACACGCTGGCGAATACGCGCTGCGGGCCACTTTAACAGCTGTGGCACGGTGGCAATATTTTGCTCCACCGTCCAATGTGGAAATAATCCAATGGATTGAATGGCATATCCCATACGCCGACGTAAAGCCTCAGGCTTAAAATGACTGATATCCTGTCCGGCGAAGGTCAGCTCACCGCTGTCATGATCGATTAAGCGATTGATCATTTTCAGCGTGGTCGATTTCCCCGAGCCAGAGGTGCCGATCAGCACGGTAAATTCACCCTCAGCAATATGCAAAGAGAGGTCTTCTACCGCCGGACGTCCGGCAAAATATTTATTAACATGCTTGAAATGAATCATTGTCGCGTCGCTTCAATTCGAGAAACTAAAAATTTAAATAAGGTGTCCACGGTCACCGCCATCACAACCACCGGAATAACCCCCAGCAACACCAAATCCAACGCGCTGCTGAGTAAGCCTTGGAAGACGATGGCACCGAATCCACCCGCGCCGATCAGCGCGGCAATAACCGCCATCCCCACGGTTTGAACCGCCACAATTCGCACACCGCTGAGCACAACGGGCAGCGCCAGAGGCAATTCAACCTTACGTAGGATTTGGCTTTGCGTCATACCCACGCCGCGCGCGGCCTCAATCACGGGCTGCGGAACCTGTTCAATTCCGGCAACCACGCTACGCACCAGCGGCAACAACGCATACAGCACCAAGGCAATCAACGCCGGTGCGGCACCAATTCCGCTAATCCCCAGCTTTCCCAACCATGGCCATGCCTGAGCTAATCCCGCAAGTGGGGCGATCAACAAGCCAAATAGCGCAATCGAGGGAATGGTCTGAATAATATTCAGCACCGAAAACATCGGCTTACGCAGCCCTTCACAGCGCGCAGCAACAATGCCGAGCGGCACGCCGATGAGCAATGCCACCGCGAGCGTACTAAACAGCAGCGTGAGATGTTGCCCAAGCGCCTGATTAAACACATCGTCACGGTTGGCATATTCTTTCATCAGCGAAAGCGTATCCAGCGCACCGCTGAGTAATAAGATCGGTATCGGAGCCAAAATCAGCAGCGCTGCCAAAATACGTATTCCACTACTTTTGGTTAAGCGACTAACGGCGTCGGCACCGCTCAGCAAACTTAACGCACCGATAAACCAAAATCCGCCGCCTAAAGAAACGCGCACTAGGCTATCTTCATCACCGGCTAACAGGTGTGCTTGCCATGCAATCAAGAGCAGCAAGCCTGCAAACAATGCGCCGCTGACGAGATAAATCAGCCATAGCGCAAGACGGTTTTGTGGGCAGAAGCAGAGGATGAGCAAGACAGGAAATGGCAGGATCAGAATCCATGCAAAGCCATGAATAATGTCCCTTAGCGGCATACCAGTACCAGACACCAAGCGGTTTGCCGCCTGAGTCAGCAGCGGCATTTGCCAGAGCGCCAACATCATCAGCAGCCAGAGTGTGAGCACGACTCTGTTTTTTACCAAAACGGAATTCCCTATAGTTTTCCCCACCCAAATCCTCCTCTTATCAACGGAGGCCGCAACAGCGCGATACACGATCGGCTCCTCCCCCTGCCAAGGGGGAGGTTGGGAGGGGGTATTAACTTAAGACTTAACAAAGCCCTTATCTTTCAAGTATTTTGCTGCGACTTTCTTCGCATCTTGCCCATCAACGGCGATTTTGGCATTCAGTTTTTGCAGCGTTGGGCCATCAAGAGATTCAAATACCGGTTTCAGCACGGTCGCAATTTCGGGATGTGCTTTCAACGTCGCTTCACGCACAATTGGCGTTGGCGCGTAGATTGGCTGCACACCTTTAGGATCGCTAAGCGTTTTCAAACCTAATGCGGCAACAGGGCCATCGGTGCCGTACGCCATCGCGCCGTTAACGCCTGAAGTTTGCTCCGCTGCCGCTTTAATCGTCACTGCGGTATCGCCACCGGCCAGCGACAGCAACTGATCTTGATCCAGTTTGAAGCCATAGGCCGTTTCAAAGGCCGGTAACGCATCAGGACGCTCAATAAACTCAGCCGACGCTGCCAGCTTAAATTTACCGCCCTGCTTCAGCCATTTACCTAAATCTTCTAACGATTCCAGATGATTTTGCTGCGCCACGTCGTTGCGCACCGCGATACTCCACGTATTGTTAGCCGGTGCTGGAGTCAACCAGACAATTTGGTTCTTCGCCAAATCGAGCTGTTTCACTTTTTCATAGCCTTGCTGGGCATTTTTCCATGCCGGATCTTTTTCATCAGCAAAGAAGAAAGCCCCGTTACCGGTATATTCTGGGTAAATATCAATTTCTCCCGCAGAGATTGCCCCACGTAAAACTTTGGTGGTGCCAAGCTGGGTTTTGTTCACCGTTTTAATGCCGTTTGCATCCAAGGTTTGCACAATGAGATTGCCCAACAGTGAACCTTCGGTATCAATTTTAGAGCCCACCGTAACCGCGTCGGCCGCCTGCGCGGTGCACATCGCCGCGCCCATTAACGCCAAAGATGCCAGAATCTTACGTCCCATAAATACATTTCCTGCCATAACGGTTCCTCATCATTGTTATTGTGTTTATTAGTACCTGAAAACTCGGCTATACCCTGCTCCTCCCGCCCCATTAAGGGGTGCTGAGTCACTTCAACAGAGCGCCACGCATAATTTCGCCACCATTGCGAATAGCCCTGCACCACAAATCCGTGATTGCGCCGCTGATACTCGGTTCGGTCTGCCAGATAGGCTTTACGTAATCCATACCAAGGAAGCCCGGGCAAATCGTGATGAACAATGTGATAGTTCAAATTGAGAAAAAGCAGCCGCCAAGGCCATGCTGCTTCATTAATAATAGAACGGGCTGAGGGTTCGTCCACCGCACGGTGCTCGTAAAACGAGCGAACCATGGAAAGTCCTAAGGCCGGATAGCTCACCGCCAGCAAATACCACCACGCTGAAATCCCCGCGAGTTGGGCGATCCAGAGCACTAACGCCAGTAATGAAAGATGAATCACCCACATGGTAATTTTTTTGCCATTACCGCGAATTATTTCTCGCAGCTCATCTTTAAGCAGTGCACCAATGCCCAGCGCAGGGCCCAACAAAATCCGACCCCAAAAGGTATTTCGAAACGCAATAACGCCGCGCCACAACGCCGATGAATGCTGCCACCGTGACTCGGCAAAATAATAAGACTCAGGATCTTCCAGCGGATGCGTTAAAGAGTCGTCGTTGTGGTGAGCTAAATGAGAGTCTCGATAAACTCCATAGGGATACCAAACCGCCAGCGGCAGCAGGCCAAGTAATTGGTTCACGCGCGGCCAGCGCGTTGGATGCCCGTGGATAAGCTCATGCTGCAATGACATATACCAGCAAGCGATGAGTATCAGCAGCGGTGTTCCAACAGTTTTGCCAAGCGTCTGCCAGTGGTAAACCACCAGCGCCCACCCGCCATACACGGCGACCAGCACACACCACGTTGGAAGTTCGCTGCGCCACATCCATTGACGTTACCATAAACGAATACGGTTTTTCTGCTCGGCATGCAGATAGTGCGAAGTTCGCGTTTTGCTGGTTGCTGATGTCATCAATAAGCCACTCCCTAAATCCGATATGGCTCAGTATTCCCGAAAGCTTAAATTCCACTAAATACTAAAAAATTTGTTTTTATTACGATAATGAATATGTACTTCATGAGAAAAGTGACTTGAATGTTACAAAATGGTTAGAGGCAAAGCCTACTGCGGGGTATAATCGGCGCAATCGTATTTAGGAGAATAATCATGCTGAAAAAAGCAATCATCGCCGGAATGGCACTGTTAACACTGGGCGGCGTTGGCGGAGTGATCCTGGCCGGAATTATTATCTACGTTCGCTCATAATTCCTGCTAAATATTGGCCTGAGCCGCGACTTCGCCTACTATAGGGAAATATCCCTCAGTCTTGTTAAGGTTTGTCCCTGATGGCAGTTATCCCTAAAAACTATGCCCGTTTAGAAACTGGCTACCGTGAAAAAGCGCTTAAAATCTATCCGTGGGTGTGCGGTCGCTGTTCCCGCGAATTTGTGTACTCCAATCTGCGTGAATTAACCGTGCATCATATCGATCACGATCACACCAATAACCCAGAAGACGGCAGCAACTGGGAACTTCTGTGTTTATATTGCCACGATCATGAGCACTCAAAATACACCGAAGCCGACCAATACGGTTCAACCGTGATTGCGGGTGAAGATGCGCAAAAAGACGTAGGTGAAGCCACCTATAATCCATTTGCCGATCTTAAAGCGATGCTGAATAAGAAATAAGCGACTGCTCTCTATTTTCCTTAATAGCTCAAATTGCCGTTCTGCGGTTTGGAATATAACAAGGAAAAGGCGCTGAAGATAAACTTCAGCGCCTGCTAGGTGGACATTAACAAAACGATTTTCACTTCTACTGCGTTGAACACCACAGGGCTAGAAAATATGTGAACCATAGCCCCACATGATAACGGTAATCCCTAATAACAGCTCGAGTACCAAAACGCCTATTGCAAAGGTGGAGCCAGAAAATATAAACCCCTGACCTTCAGTGATACCGAGGAAATTCGGAATACCGCGATACAACAAATACCCGCTATAACATACACCAACAATAACAGCGAGCATGCACAGCCATACCATCGGATATATTGATACGATACTGCTAATAAACATGGGCGTACCGACATAGCCCGCAAACACAATACATTGATTTAAACTCGGGCAGTTTTCATATTCCCGAGCCATCCAGCGAATGACCATACCAACAAAACCTACCGCGGCGAGCATTAAGCCGTAAAACACAACTGCAATGGCTAACGCCGTCATCGGCATTACTTTAAAAACGCGGTCTCCGCCGAAATCCCAGCCAAACTGGGTAGTACCGATAAAAGAGCAGATGACAGGAATAGCAGCCATCAGCAGCACATGGTGAGTATAGATATGCGATACCGACTCATTTTCCTGCCGTATTTGCCGGAACTCCTGTGCCGGATGCGATAACAGTCCCCAGACATGGTTACTCATGACACACCCCCTGACGTCTATCGAGGGAATAACGCTTACTCACATTTTCCCCTCACTTTCAGTATAGAACGCCCCCACAAAAGTACAGAAAAAAATAGGAATTTTTTTATCTCTATAAGCCGCGCCCTCATTGGGCTCAGCCTGAATTTAGTTAAATTTTTCTAAGCTGTCTTTTTGCCAAACATAAATTCCTTATTTTGCTAAAGTATTCCCTAATATTGGTATAATTTGTATGCGGCGGCATCATGATTGACAGCGAAATAACTCTGCGAAAATTAGAAATATTTTTAGCCTTCATGGAAAAAGAAAATATTACCCGTGCGGCAGAATCTCTGGGGTTAAGCAGTGTGAGCGTGCATAGAGCATTACACACGCTGGAAGAAGGGTTTCGCTGCCCGTTATTTGTGCATAAAGGGCGGAATTTATTACCGCTTCCAGCCGCACATACGCTTGCTGAATATGCCCGCGATCTGGTGGAGCTTGCTCAGAAAGGCATTGAAGAAACGCGCATTGCCGCTGGGTTTGGTCAGCAGCGGATGAAAATTGGCACCATGTATTCGCTAACGCTGGAAACCATTCCTAAGCTCATCATGGGTGTTAAGCTGCGCCGCCCTGAAGTAGAAATCAGCCTTACCATGGGCTCGAATCAGGATTTATTACAGCAGCTAGAAAACCAGCAGCTCGACGCCATTCTGATTTCTATTTCCGACAGCCAAGTGAACGAACAGTTATTCGAAACCGTACCGCTGTTTCAAGACGATATTTTTCTTGCGGCGCCGGCTTCATCAGCGCTGGTGAAACCCGGTTTGGCAGATTTGCGGGATTATCGAGGCGAGAAGTTCGTTGCCTTAGCGGAAGGATTTGCCACCTATCATGGCTTTAGCGAGGCATTCCAAATAGCCGGTTTCGAGCCGGACATCGTTACCCGAGTCAACGATATTTTCTCGATGCTCAGTCTGGTTCAGGCTGGCGTGGGCTATACGCTGATCCCTGGTCGAATGAAAAACGTGTATGAAAGCAGCGTGAAACTGCTGCCGCTGTGCAGTGAATATCAAATGCGCCAGACCATTGCGTTGGTATTTTCTCGTAGCCGAGAACAAGATCCTAACCTGCTCGCGCTCACCGCAGAAGGGCGCATGTACGCACGCGCCCATCCTTCACTCAATTAAGCCAATTTCTGATAGCGAGCCACAATATCAGCGACCGATTTCAAACCAAGCTGGCAGCGCGAAAGCGCTTCCCCCTGTTCCATCACTTTTCGGGTTAACCCCGTAAGTACGGCACCGGGTGGCATTTCTATCGCCAAACGAACCTCTCGCTCATAGGCCGCCACCATGGCTTCATGCCAGCGCACGGTGCGCGACATATTGAATGCTAAATCGTCGGCAATGCGTTCGGGTTGCCATAACACGCGCCCCGTGCTGCCGCTGAGATAGGCGATATTTGGTCGTTGCACTACCACGTTTTGCATCGCCTGCGCCAGCTGGTGTGCGGGCTCCAGCAACAGCGCGCAGTGCGAAGGAACGCTGACCGCCAGACGCTGCGTTTTATGTGCACCTTTGGCCTGCGCCAGCGTCATCACCTGTTGCATAGCGGCTTCGCTACCGGCAATCACAAACTGTTCTTCGGCGTTGATGTTGGCTAAATAAACCGGCAAATCCGGCGAATTCACCTCGGAAATCAACGGTTCTAGCTGATTCAAATTCAGACCAACGACGGCAGAAAGGCCAAAACCAGTGGGATAAGCATTTTCCATCAGCTCACCGCGCAGGGCGACTAAACGCACGGCGTCCGAAAAGTCCAACGCACCCGCAACCACCGCCGCGGGGAAAGCACCAATAGACAGGCCGCTAACGAAATCAGCCTGAACGCCCGCCGCCTGAAGCTCTCTGGCGTAGGCAACGCCCGCGATCAGTAAACATAGCTGAACTGCGCGCGTTCTTTGCAGCGCAGAGACGCTATCTAGCGCCAACACGTCTTCGTTTAACGCGATATTGGCCTGTTCAATGAGCGAACGTGAAATAGCATTATTAGGTAAATCATGCAGCATCGCAGGGCGCTGTGGCCCTTGACCGGGAAAAGTAAATAAGACCTTCATTATGCCTCCTCTGACGGCAACCACGGATCGCGGGTTAACACCGGTCCGGTTGACGTTTTCAGCATGACGCGCTTATCGCGTAGCCATTCTGTCAGAGCAAAAGCCCCGAGTGGGGTTTCAACTTGTACGTCGGTTCGGCACGGGAGCTGAACCTGAGCAATGCGCTCGGCAAAGTGCGCCAACGCTTCCGCGGTAGTTTTTTGCGGACAGCGCACCACTAAATCGAGATCGCTATCGGTATGCATCACCGGAATATCCGTCGCGAAGGCGTAACCACAGCTTCCTGTCACGCCCCATACCCACGGCCACGGCGTCTGCATCAGCATGATCAGCACCTGAACCGGAGGCAGGGAAACAAAAGAAGATTGCAGTAACGCGATAGGGTCGGCGATTAACGACTCCGGCGTGACGCATCGCACCACGCTTTGCTCATCGACCCAACCCGCCGCGCGCTGGCTGCGCTTCATACCACGGATCCCGACTGGAATACGCCCGCCGTCTTGAACATCGCGTCGCACCACCAATGGCAATGATGTGCGCCACTGCTGCGTCACCCACTCCGGCATGGTGTCTTGCGTGGTCAGTGACTGTGCGTTGTTAATCCAAATCAGGTCATGCGGGCGTAACATACGGATTCCTTATTTAAATTCCTGCGGTCAGCGTAATAAACAGCGGCAGTGTGATAATACACAGCACGGAGCTTATCAGCAGCGTGGCTTCAGCATCAGGAGACTGCACACCGAAACGGTTGCCGAATACGATACCGAAGAAGCCCGCAGAAAGCGCGATCATCAGAATGGCCGTGACGGCAACATCGCCATGCAAGCCCATCGCCAACACGATACCCCACGCAATGAAAGGCTGAATCAGTAGCTTGGTGACGCTAGACAGCACCACGCAGGTATTGATTTTCAGTTTACGCGCAGACAGGATCACACCGGTCAGGAACAGCGCCGAAGCCGTAGCAGACAGGCCCAACGGTTTGATTGAAGCCAGCACCATTTCAGGCATGTGAATACCGATGGCTGACAGCACAACCCCCAGCAATGGCCCCCACACGATAGGTTTTTTCACTGAACGCCACATCAGAACCGGCAACATGGTCAGCGTTGAACCCTGAATCGCACCCGACTCACGCGCTTTTTCACGTTCGAGGATCAGCAGACAGAACGGTGTCATCAGCACGGAACCACAGGCGATAGCCACCGCAACCGACAGCGACGTGGAAGAGCTTTCGCCCAGCACGCTGCCTAAAATCGGTAAGCCCAGCGCGGCGTAGTTTGGTAACGCCACGGTTAGCGTCAGAACCGCTGCGTCCTGTGGGGTTTTCTTGAAGACTTTGGTGCAGATAAAGTAAATGGCGGCATAGGTAATCCACATGCCTAATACCAGAACCACAATCAGCGGAGACTGCTGAACAATGCCGCTCCACGGCGTTTGCACCGTGGCGCTAAATAGCGCCGCAGGCAAAGCAAAGTCCATCACGAAGATATTGAGCAAAGAAACATTCTTGTTATCGACCATCTTGGCTTTACCGGCATAAAAGCCGAGCAGCATGATGACGAAGATGGGTGCGAGGGCGTGAATAATTACGTATGTCATAAATCACCTTGTATAAAAACAAAAAGCGTTACAGAAAAATTCAGTTAAAACGTTATTTTCTTTTTATAAAACAGTCGTTAGCGGGCAGGTGAAGACTCGCTGGGTGCGATACATTTGCATCGTTCCCAGCGTTATAATTAAAACTAACGGTCGGTCTTAGTGTGTTTAACGCGTTACCACTCGGCCCGCATACGGCTGCGAACCAGAGAAGAGCTTTGGCGATTGTGTGCACCTAAGCGGTTGCTGAGATCAACGCCCTGTTGGCGAGCATCGGCAATGGCCTCGCGCAGTACGCTGTTCACGCGAGCAAGATCGTCTGCGCTGGCATTAAGCGGATCGTTGATGTCCAGCAGTTGGTCTAATAAGCCCAGCGTGCTGTAGTTTTTAATGTCATAGGCCATCGGCGGAATAGTCGCGGCTAATTTCTCCAGCGACTCCACGGAACGCAGCGTGATGCGCGCCGCAGACTCTTTCCCCATCGCATGAATCATGACGCCCGCGTCATTAAACGCAATCAGACGGTTAGCCTGATAGCCGTGTGCTAAGAAAGCGCCCGACATTGCTTTACCAACGATTAAGCCAATCACCGGATGACCCGCCAAACGCGCTTTAGCGTAAGCACCTGCGGCACCGGCTAAGGCTTGGTGAATACCAAACGCTTCTTCGCGACGGCCATAGGCCTGACTTGGCACATCAATCACGGCCACGATGGCGCGCTTCTGTGGCTTGTCTTGGTCAGCTTCAACGACTTCACTCACCAACTGCGCCAGCGTCCAGCCTTCGAGCAGACCGACTTCGCCGTTGACCGCACGTGGGTAATGATTGTTTGCGTCTGGAACCACCGCGATAAAACGTGTGGCCTGTCCATCAATTTCACCATCGGCGGCTTTAACCGATTCGCATTGCCCCTGACGCTGAGTGGCGCCCTGAGTCAGTAAGGAAAACCAGTAGCGGCCACGGCTGGCGGTGTGTGCTGTTGAGGTGCTCATGCGCGATCCTCCTGTGAACGGTCTTTAGCAGAGAGATGATTCTGAGAGAAAAGTTCGGCGGCCAGTTCAGCCGTTGCCTGTTGGCGAGTATCGAACCCTTGCAGCGCGGTAAGATACTGGGCGAATTTGTCTGAACGATGTTGTTCAGGAACGCCACGGGCAATACACTGATTCATCGCCTGTTTTACCGCGTTTAAACCATCAGGAACTTCGGCATCAACAAAACCATTGCGATAACGAACGTCACCACCGGTCATGCTCCAGATGAATGGACGGTCGCGTGAGTCATACTCTTCAATCCCCGCCTCCTGCTCAATCACCTGCGGGCCGTTAAGGCCTAAGCGCGCTTCACGGGTTACGATCAAATAGCTGCACAGCGCGGCCGCAATCGACATACCACCGAAGCAGCCAACGGTACCAGCAACAATGCCTACTACCGGCGTATAGCGACGCAGATCGACAATCGCCGCATGAATATCCGCAATGGCTGCCAAACCGAGATTAGCCTCTTGCAAACGCACGCCACCGGTCTCTAACAGCAAGACAGCCTGCGTTGGAATACCGTTGCGGTTATCCTCAGCGGCCAGCTCTAACGCTGAGGCCATTTTGGCGCCGGACACTTCGCCCATGCTGCCGCCTTGGAAAGCACCTTCAACCGCAACCACGACCGCGGGTTTGCCCTCGATGGTGCCTTTAGCCACCACCATACCGTCGTCGGCCTGCGTCACAATGCCTTGAGGTTCTAACCACGGCGATGTGATGTGCTCGAAGGGGCCTAATAATTCACGGAAAGTACCGGCATCCAGTAAACGACGCGCGCGTTCACGGGCGCTAAGTTCGATAAAGCTGAGATCGTTACGCATGAGTTGCCTCCTCAAAGACTTGTTCGATACGTAGGCGAGCCACACCCGGCGTTGCACCGAAATCATTAATCTCTAAACGCCCCGCAGGCAAAGTACGTAGGCTAGCCAAGCGCTCAAACAGGTGTTGCCAACGCAGACCACTGCCGTCTACCGATGTTTTAATCACCACGGACAGCGTGCCTTCGCTCTGTTCAGGCGCAAACAGCACTTCCATATCGCCGGAACCGACGACGCCGCTTAATGCTTTGTTCGGCAGCGTTTCGCTTGCCGGATAGCTCAGTTCAATACGTTCCATAACGTCCTCTTTATTCGTTGTCTAACAGCCGACGCGCATCTTGACGCCCCACCTATTGGCGGCAGGTTCTATCTAAAAACAGCGCGGCTGCCAGTAAATCTGCGGCTCCACCGGGAGAAACGTGGTCAGCCAGCATGCGGGCTTCCAAATGGACTAACGCTAAACGGCCTGCTGACGTCTGATATCCGCCGTTAGCCAGCACCTCGGCGGCGCCCCGTTGCATCGCTTTCAGGGCGGATAAACCACCGCGAGAAAGCACACAGGTATCGCTAAGCGAAGTCATAATGGCCATCAGCGCATCAATCCGGGCTTCTTGTTCCGTTGCCCCTTGCTGACGGCTGCGCCACAGCTGTGGTAAAGCCAGCGTTATCACATGCGGAAAGCCTTGCTGTGCCTCTTCACGTGCACCGGGAACCTGATAACGTTGAGTAGCTCGAAGCCCCTTACTGAATATTTTTGGGCTTGCATGGTCGGGCAAACGTGCAACCTGCGCGGCCAGACTGAGCGTTGAGTACACGTCCCCTTTCGCCCCTTGCATGGCGACGGCGCTTACCAATAACCCCAGCGCCCAAATAGCACCACGGTGGGTATTCACGCCCTGCGTCGCCAGCATCATGCTGCGCTCACCTTCCCGCCCTATTCTTCCAATCTCCTGACGCAGCGCGCTGTCTACCGGACGCTGCCAGCTTGCGATGGCGAGCTGCTGAAACGCGGGCGTTAAGCTGTGTGCCGAGCGCTCCATCAGATCCAGCGTTAAATCCTGATGTGCACCAGAACCACGGCTATCAACTAAGCCAGGTTTAGGAGACAGGCGAGCCTCGTCCAGCAGCGCTTGCGTCGCCTGTTTAGCGAGTAAACTTGCCGCATCATCGGCGTCGGAATGGAGTGAATAGGGTTGGATTTTCATTACCAGCTCCGGAATTTAGCGGGTGGGTTGTATAAACCGTCAGACCACTCAACCAGATCGGATACGCTACCCGCAGCCAGCAACGAGCGCGTTGCATCGGTACGGCGGATCCCCATATCTTCAGGGAAGACCACTTTGCCTTCACGACGCAGGTCGGCAACGCGCTTAGCATCAACGCCCAAACCGATATCGGTGATCCCCGCCACTGCCGCCACCATCGCACGACGCTCTTCTAACGAGCGGGCACGGTAGAGATAGGCAATCCCCTCTTCGGTTAGTACGTGGGTTACGTCATCGCCATAAATCATGACTGGAGCCAGCGGCATGCCGGACTCTTTGGCAACGTCAATCGCATCCAGTTTTTCAACGAAGGTCGGTTTCGCACCGGCTTGGAAAGTTTCAACCATCTGAACCACCAGCTTGCGACCGCGTGCTAACGGATCTGGCTCTTCGATCATATCGAGCCAGGCTGGCGTCGCGTGACGGCGACCGTGCGGATCGTGCCCCATATTTGGCGCACCGCCGAAACCAGACAGGCGACCACGGGTGACCGTTGAAGAGTGCGCCATGCCGTCAATTTGCAGCGTGGAGCCGATAAACATATCCACAGCGTACTGCCCCGCCATCTGGCAGAAAGCACGGTTTGAACGCATAGAGCCGTCATTACCCGTGAAGAAAATATCCGGGCGTGCCGCGATGTAATCTTCCATCCCCAGCTCGCCGCCGAAGCAGTGAACGGTTTCAACCCAGCCGCTTTCGATAGCAGGGATCAGCGTTGGATGCGGATTCAGTGTCCAGTGTTTACAGATTTTGCCCTTCAGCCCCAGTTGCTCACCGTAGGTTGGCAGCAGCAATTCAATGGCGGCGGTATTAAAACCAATCCCGTGGTTGAGGGACTGCACCTGATGCTTGGCATAAATACCTTTAATGGCCATCATGCCCATCAGTACGTGCACGGGTTTAATCAAACGAGGATCGCGGGTAAACAGAGGTTCGATAAAGAATGGCTTGTCAGCCACCACCACGAAGTCAATCCAAGAACCCGGAATATCAACGCGTGGCAGGTCGGTTTCATCATCGACCAGCTCATTAACCTGTGCGATGACTAAGCCATTTTTGAACGCCGCGGCTTCAACCAGCGCAGGCGTATCTTCGGTGCTAGGTCCGGTATAAAGATTGCCGTGGCGGTCTGCTTTAAAACCGGCGACCAGCGCCACGTTAGGCACCAGATCCACATAAAGGCGTGAATACAGTTCGATGTAGGTATGGATGGCGCCAATTTCTAGCTGACCATCTTCAAGCAGCTGTGAAATGCGCAGGCTCTGGGTGCCGGAGAAGGCAAAGTCCAGCTTGCGAGCAATCCCTTTTTCAAAGATATCCAGATGCTCTGCACGACCCACGCTTGGCATGATCATATGCAAATCGTGGACTTTAGCCGGATCAACCTCAGCCAAACTGCGCGATAAGAAATCAGCCTGCTTTTGGTTGTTACCTTCCATAACAACGCGGTCGCCAGAGACAATCAGTTTTTCGAGAATTGCGGTTAAATCATCGGTCGGAATCACTTTTCCGTTGATGAGCCCCTGCACGCTTTCAACGCGACGTCTTTTTTCCTGACGGCGGGTATCCCAGACGCGAGTGGGTGTTTGATGAAGCGACATACCTAAACCTCCCCGGTTTAATTCATTAGCGCATCATGCGAGTAAGAATTTTTGCAGTGAGGCCAGCATAAAATTCCTAAAGTCGTCTATCAATTAACCAATTCACGTAATCATTAGCCAGAGAGTAATGATTGAGGTAGCTTATAAAACAGGTATTTACTTTGCTAAGTAGGCGGAATAGGCAGCATGATGAAAAATAATCAGCATACAAACGCAGGTGAAAAAGCGATGCTGAATATGACGTCAAAATAACCTTTCGGCAGAAGCGCTAACGTCGGCAAAAGCCATCAAGCGGAAGGTTTAGAAAAGCGATTAATATTGGCGTTGCACCTTTCTCACCCCATTGAAAAACATAAGGACGGTACTCATGAAATCTGCGTTTAACGCAACGCTATTCGTTGCGCTATTTAGCACTGCTGCATTGCTCTCTGGTTGTGATCAAAAAAGCGATCAGGCTCATCATATAAAAGTGGGCGTGATTAACGGGGCAGAACAGGATGTGGCTGAGGTGGCTCAAAAAGTAGCAAAAGAAAAATATGGCCTAGACGTGGAGCTGGTTGGATTTAGTGGTTCGCTGCTGCCTAACGATGCCACCGATAAAGGCGAACTCGATGCTAACGTTTTCCAACATCGCCCTTACCTCTCCGAACAAAACCAGACGCACGGCTATAAATTAGTCGCCGTCGGCAACACCTTCGTTTTTCCGATGGCAGGCTATTCAGATAAAATCAAAACTGTCTCTGAGCTGAAAAAGGGAGACACCATCGCGATTCCAAATGATCCAACCAACTTGGGTCGCGCATTATTGCTGCTGCAAAAAGAGAAGCTGATTACGGTTAAACAGGATAAAGGCCTGTTGCCAACCTCGATTGATATTACCGCCAACCCGCTCAATTTAAATATTATGGAGCTTGAAGGCGCGCAACTGCCGCACGTGTTAAAAGATCCTAAAGTCACCGTGGCAATTATCAGCACCACCTATCTACAGCAGACTGGGTTATCGCCAGTCAAAGACAGCGTATTTATTGAAGATAAAGAGTCGCCTTACGTCAATATCATCGTCACCCGCGAAGATAATAAAGACGCCGCAAATGTCCGAGACTTCGTAAAATCTTATGAATCGCCAGAGGTTGCCGCCGCAGCTCAGAAGATATTCAACGGCGGTGCCGTGCAAGGATGGTAGAACCCAATATCCTAAGCATTTGCTTTTCTTAATCTATACTCATTATGACTAACGCCCATTTAGGGCGTTTTTTTCAGCGACTAAAAATGGATAAGGAGCAGCAAATGAAAATTCTCTTATGGGTTATTGCGATTATCTTTATTGTGGGGCTGTTGACGATTACGGGCGTGTTTAAGTTGATTTTTTAGGGGACAACCCAAAGGGTTCAGACGTATCCGTTTATGATGTCTTGGTGTAAGGTTTCGTCCGCCCTTGATAATGCTACGTTCGGGGAAAGTTACGTACGCCTAAAACCCTTATTTCTACATCTACACCGTGCCGGCGTCCGTGCAAGAGGGCTCAATCGCCGCCCTCTTGCATCTCGGCTTGGCACCGTTCCTCAGCCTGCTTCGCAGGTTCCCTCATTTCGTCATTCCGGCTTTAACGGAACGAACGGCAATCGCCATCCTGGCTCCTCCGTTCTTTCGCCGACATCCCTGTCGGCGAATCCTAGCCTTCATTCCTCAACTCGGCTGAAGAACAACGTGCCGGAAAAGGTCAAACCCAAAAAACAAAATCTTATCTGTTTTAAGTTTAAGTCTTGGGGGAAAGAGCAACGCTAACAGGATGTTAGCGTTAGGGGAGGAGGCGCCATGGATGGCGCATGCCGACCCGGCGCGGAGATGGCATCTCGGACAAAAGCGCGCGAGTTGAGAGCCCCCGCGCAACGGGGCTCTCATCGGACGCCGTCGCTTGGTTAGCATGTGAAAACCGCTGCTGACTGGCGGTCGAAACCTTACACAAATACAACATAGGAGACTGGCTCTAGAAAACTAACACTGTACAAAATTAAAAAGTGCTACCAATCTGTATCCCCCCAGTAACCAAAAAGTTAAATCAACTCCCTGATTATCCGAAATATCTCCTCCTGACAGTTCTTTACCCATCATTCCTTGTTAGCACGCAATGCTAAACGCTACACTGAAAGCCGTTTCATTTAGGGTGACTGTTAATTTCCATGTTTATGAGCAGCAAGCTTCAGCAACGAATGCATAATCTACGCGTGAAAAACGTGTGGGCGATTGTATTGGTTGCTTGTTGGACGCTGCTGAACGCTCAGCTCGCCATCGCTGGACATCAATGCAATATGAACGTTGATGGCCCTGCGCCGATGGTGCAGCACATCACGCATATGCAAGGCGCACCCGACGTTGTGGCGCATCACATGCAAGTGTCGGAAACCATGTGTGAAAAGCACTGTTCCCCTGACAGCATGAAACAAGACAACGGTGAAACGCAGCTAACGCTCCATGCGATCCCTGTGAGTTCTGAACTCGCCGCCATTGATGTGGCCGCAGTAGAACTGCCTTGCGATACCGAATGGCGTCAGCCCCCTTCTATTGGCCCTCCAGCCGAAATACGTTTTTGCCGTTTTAGAGAATAACTCCAGACGTAAAACCTCAATTGAGTTTTGCTGCGTGGCTTCGCCTATACGCAGCGGGTTTTCGTTTTTTACAGGAGTTAATCTTATGTCTTACGCTAAAAATATCCGCACCCTATTCACGACCACCGCCCTTCTTTCTGTTTTTGCTTTCGCTACGCCGATTATGGCCAACACCGGTCATGACATGAGCGCGATGCATAACATGAACGACATGTCGCATCATGAATCAACCGCCACGTCTTACCACGCGACCGGCGTGGTAAAAAGCTGGAGCCAAGAAAGCGGCGTTTCATTAACTCACGCCCCGATCCCTGAACTGCACTGGCCAGCCATGACCATGACCTTTGCATTGCCCTCTGCGCCAGCTATCAAGCCACTGGCCGTGGGTAGCAAAGTGAATTTCAGCTTTATTCAAACCGAATCCGGTTATCAATTAACTGAAATTACCCCAGCTCAGTAACGGAGAAACATCATGCAAAACCGAAAGCAGCGCCGCATTGCGGCGTGGCTGGCGGCGATGTTTTTCCTGCCTGCCGCCGCACAGGCGGCAAGCCTGAGCTTGGATGAAGCCCTGAACGCCGCGCAGAAATATTCTGCGGCGCTCTCGGCGAACCAACATCAGGTTAATGCACTGGAAAACATGGCTGACTCTGCCACTCAACTTCCCGATCCAAAATTAAAATTTGGCATCGAAAACGTCCCCGTCGGTGGGGATAACGGTCGTCGCCTTACGCGTGAAGGAATGACCATGCAGCGTATAGGGATCATGCAAGACTACGTCAGCAGCGAAAAACGCGAACGTAAAGCCGATACCTTACGCGCTGAAGCGGCAAAAACCGCGGCCAATTCGCTGGCGATCCGCGCTCAGCTCCAGCGAGATACCGCACAAGCGTGGCTCGATCTGGCCTTGGCACAGCGCAGTGAAGAACAGGCAAAAAAATTGGTGAGTGAAGGTCACCGTCAGGTTCCATTGCAAAATGCCAGCGTCGCCAACGGCAGCGCGCCGAGCAGCGCGATTGATGCAAGACTCACGCTCGCCGCCATGCAGGATCTCGTCACCGACGCCAGCCGTGATGTTCAGGTTGCTCAGGCGCGTCTAATGCAGTTGACCGGCGAAAACGATGTGCGTACCGCTGGCTCGCTGCCGCGGTATCAGCGTTTACCCGCCGAGCGAGATGTTTTGATTCAGGCCATTGATGAACATCCTGAAGTTCTACAGGCTAAACGTGAATCAGACGTTGCGCATGCACGTTCGGAACAAACCGCACTGGCCGCAGTACCCGACGTGGGCGTTGAGGTTTATTACGCCAAACGCGGAGATGACTACGAAGATATGGCGGGCGTGATGTTTACCGTCGATCTCCCGCTGTTTAAATCCAAACGTCAGGATAAAGACTACGCCGCCGAAGTTTCCCGCAGCATGGAAGCGAACGACCAGCTTACGTTACTCCAGCGCGATCACCGCGCACAGTTAGATACGTTAATCGCTCAGTATCAGGCCGCCCAAAGCCGCTGGCAGCGCCAGCAGCAGGAAATCGTGCCGCTACAGCAACAGAAAATCCGTCTGCTAGAAGCACAGTATCGTGCAGGCAGCAGCTCCTTAGCCGAGGTGATGAGTGGTCGCCGTGCCCTATTAGAAAGCGAGTTGGCATCCGTTACGGCTGAACGTGAAATGGCCAAAATCTGGGCCTCAATCCGCTATCTCATCCCGCAGGAGTTTGCCCAATGAATAACAAATTTACCCTTAGCACCATTGTCATTGCCTTACTTGCTGCGGGCTGGGGCGGATACAAATTAGGTTCGCAATCTCAGCATGCCAATAGCGCAGCCCCCACCAAACAGACCACTGACGCGGGACGAAAAGTGCTGTATTGGTACGATCCGATGGTTCCCGGTCAGCGATTCGATAAACCGGGGAAATCTCCGTTTATGGATATGGAGCTTGTGCCGCGCTATGCCAATGAATCAGGGCAGGAGTCAGATACCGGTGTCAGCATTAGCGCTCGCCAGCAGCAGAATCTCGGCATAAAAACGGCACCCGCTGAGCATCATACTTTTAGCAGCAACCTGAAAGCCTATGGCACCGTCGCCGTTAACGAGCGCACGCTGAGCACACTCTCTGCGCCGAGCGCGGGCGTTATCGAGCAATTGAAGGTGAGAGCGCTACAGCAAAGCGTTAAAGCCGGTGAAACGCTGGCGGTTATCTGGAACCCTAGCTGGAGCAGCGCTCAGCAGGAGTATCTGGCTATCCGCGCCGTGGGCGATTCGGCGCTAACTCAGGCGGCTCGTCAACGCCTAGCGCTACAGTTCATGCCCGAAAGCGTTATCCGAGCCGTAGAGCGTAGCGGCAAAGTACAGCCGCGCATGACCATCACCGCGCCGCGCAGTGGCTACGTATCTAAACTGGAAGTGCGTGAAGGACAGCAGGTTGCCACCGCTCAGCCGCTATTTGAATTGGCGAGCCTCGATCCGGTTTGGGTGGTTATTGACTATCCGCAGTCACAGGCCGAGAGGATCCGCTTGGGCGATCGCGTCACCGCCACCAGCAGCGCATGGCCTAGCGTCAGTTTTGATGGCCGCGTGAGCGAGCTTTTGCCCGAACTCGATGCCACCACTCGTAACCTGAAAGCCCGTATTGAACTCAGCAACCCGCAGCAACAATTAAAACCGGGGATGTACCTAAATGTCGCAAGCGCCAGCAATCACGAACGCAGCGCCTTGGCGATTCCGCAATCCGCGTTAATCACCACCGGTGAAAACAGCCATGTGCTGCTCAGCGATGGAAATGGGCATTTCACTCCGGTGGCGGTGCGTACCGGCGAAACCCAAGGCGATTGGGTTGAAATCTTAGACGGTCTTAAGGAAGGCCAGCCCGTCGTGACATCCGGGCAATTTATGCTGGATTCTGAAGCCAGCCTGCGTAACGCGCTGCCGCAGTTTAGCGATGCGAAAACGTCTACTGATACTCAAGCAAAACAAGAACCGGAGGGGGTTCAATACTCAACCACGGGCGTGATTAAGGCGATAACGGGCGAGAATCTAACGATCAGCCACGAAGCGATTCCGGCCTTGAAGTGGGGGCCAATGACCATGGATTTCACCCTGCCAGGCGGTAAGCTCCCTGAAGGCGTGCAGACAGGGTCGCATGTCAGTTTTAGCTTTACGATGGATGACAGCGGAATTGTCATCCGCCACATCATGCCCGCAGACATGAAAATGGATATGTCGGGAGGTCGACCATGATTGCCGCCGTTATTCGCTGGTCGCTCAAAAACCGTCTATTGGTACTGCTAGCTGCCATCGGTTTAGCCGTTTGGGGATTGTGGGCCGTACAAAAAGCCCCGTTGGATGCGCTGCCCGATCTCTCTGATACGCAGGTCATTATTCGTGTTAGCTATCCTGGCAAAGCTCCACAGGTGGTCGAAAACCTAGTCACCTATCCACTCACCACCACCATGCTTTCGGTGCCGGGTGCGAAAACCGTGCGCGGTTTCTCGATGTTTGGTGATTCCTATGTGTATGTGCTTTTTGACGATGGCACCGATCCTTACTGGGCGCGTTCCCGCGTTCTCGAATATCTCAGCCAAGTGCAGTCAACGCTGCCGCCTGAGGCTAAAGCCTCTCTTGGCCCCGATGCCACCGGCGTCGGCTGGGTGTATGAATATGCGCTCACAGATACGACCGGAAAATACAGTTTGGCCGATCTTCGTGCGTTACAGGATTGGACGCTGAAGTATGAATTAAAAACGGTGCCGAACGTATCAGAAGTCGCCAGCGTGGGCGGTATGGTGCGTCAATATCAGGTCGTTTTGCAGCCTGAAAAAATGCGTGCGCTTAACGTGACGCATGAGCAAATAACGGCGGCCATTAAAGCGGCAAATCAGGAAGGCGGTGGCTCGGTTTTAGAGCTTGGCGAAGCGGAGTATATGGTTCGCACCTCGGGCTATCTGCAATCCTTGGATGATTTCCGCAACGTGGTTATCGCCACGCGTAACGGCGTTCCCGTCATGCTCTCAGATGTGGCAACACTGCGTTTAGGGCCTGAGATGCGTCGCGGCGTGGCCGAGCTTAACGGTGAAGGCGAAGTGGCTGGCGGTATCATCGTGATGCGCTCGGGGAAAAATGCCTTAGACACCATTAACGCAGTGAAAGACAAGCTGAACCAGCTGCAAAAAAGTTTGCCACCGGGCG
The DNA here is from genome assembly GCF_036648275.1 of Hafnia sp. Taxonomy (NCBI): domain Bacteria; kingdom Pseudomonadati; phylum Pseudomonadota; class Gammaproteobacteria; order Enterobacterales; family Hafniaceae; genus Hafnia; species Hafnia sp. The sequence goes on from NZ_JAVXIQ010000017.1 coordinate 77,926, forward strand.
TGAAGATCGTCACCACTTACGATCGTTCTCAGCTCATTGAACGCGCTATCGAAACCCTTTCACATAAGCTGCTGGAAGAGTTCGTGGTGGTCGCCGTTATCTGTGCTCTGTTCCTGTTCCATTTCCGTTCGGCGTTGGTGGCAATTATCAACCTGCCGTTGGGAATACTCGGCGCATTTGTGATCATGCATTATCAGGGGGTCAACGCCAATATTATGTCGCTCGGCGGGATCGCGATCGCTATTGGGGCGATGGTGGATGCGGCGATCGTGATGATCGAAAACATGCATAAGGTGCTTGAACAGTGGCGACACGATCATGAAAACCGTACGCCAAACAACGCAGAATATTGGAAGATCGCAGAGAAAGCCGCGGTCGAAGTGGGTCCAGCGCTATTTTGTAGTTTATTAATTATTACGCTGTCCTTTATTCCCGTCTTTGCACTTGAGGCGCAGGAAGGGAAAATGTTTTCCCCGCTGGCGTTCACGAAAACCTATGCCATGGCGGTCTCCGCCGGTTTAGGGATTACGTTAGTTCCGGTGCTGATGGGCTATTTTATTCGTGGCAAGATACCAGACGAAAATGCCAATCCAATAAACCGCTGGCTGATAAAAGCCTATCACCCGTTGTTAGATTGGGTGTTGGCCCGCCCGAAAACCACGTTGGTGATTGCCGCCGCGCTGTTGCTGGCAACAGCTTATCCTTTAAGCCGCTTAGGCAGCGAGTTTATGCCGTCGCTGGACGAAGGTGATTTATTGTATATGCCTTCCGCATTGCCCGGTATTTCAGCACGCGAAGCCAGCCGACTGTTACAACTTACCGACCGCCTGATCAAAACCGTGCCTGAAGTTGAGACCGTATTTGGGAAAGCAGGCCGAGCAGATACCGCAACCGATCCTGCCCCGCTCACCATGCTGGAAACGACCATTCGCTTCAAACCACGTGACCAATGGCGTGCGGGTATGACGATGGACAAACTGATTGCCGAACTGGATGCTCGCGTACAGGTTCCCGGCATCGCCAATATTTGGGTGCCACCGATCCGTAACCGTTTAGATATGCTTTCTACGGGCATCAAAAGCCCGGTAGGGATCAAGGTAAACGGCAACAATTTGCAGCAGATCGGCGAAGTGGCTGAGCAGATCGAACGCGTGGTGCAAAAAGTGCCCGGAGTCACATCGGCTCTGGCCGAGCGCATGACCGGTGGGCGTTACATCGATATTGATATTAACCGCACCGCAGCCGCTCGCTATGGCGTCACGGTCAAAGAGCTTCAGTCATTGGTTTCCAGCGTTGTCGGCGGTGAAAATATTGGTGAAACCATTGAAGGCCGCGAACGTTTTCCTATCAATATCCGTTACCCACGAGAAGTGCGTGATTCAGTTGAAAAACTCCGTGCTTTGCCGGTAGTCACGGCGAGCGGCGCTCAGGTTACGCTGGGAGATTTAGCCGAAGTTCGAATCAGCGAAGGCCCACCGATGTTAAAAAGCGAGAATGCGCGCTTGTCAGATTGGGTATACGTTGACCTGCGCGGGCGCGATCTGAAATCAGCGGTAGAAGATATGCAAAAAGCCGTGGCTGAGCAGGTAAAACTGCCCGAAGGCATTTCTTTAAGCTGGTCAGGACAGTTTGAGTATATGGAGCGCGCCAGCGCCAAATTACAGATGGTTCTGCCGTTAACATTGATGATTATCTTCGTGCTGCTCTACATTACTTTCGGCAAAATTCGCGATGCTTTGCTGATCATGGGCACCCTTCCCTTTGCCTTAATCGGCGGCGTTTGGCTGCTCTATCTGCTGGGCTATAACCTCTCGGTCGCCGGAGCCGTTGGCTTTATTGCGCTGGCAGGCGTGTCGGCAGAATTTGGCGTCATTATGCTGCTGTACCTCAACCATGCGGTAGCCAAACATCAGCAAGGCGATCAACCTCTCACTCATAAACAAATGCTGGCAGCGCTGCATGAAGGCGCGGTGCTGCGCGTTCGCCCTAAAGTGATGACGGTGGCCACCATTATGGCGGGCTTATTACCGATTATGTGGGGAGGTGGAACCGGTTCAGAAGTCATGCAGCGCATTGCAGCACCCATGATTGGCGGGATGGTCAGCGCTCCGCTGCTATCAATGCTAGTTATCCCTGCAGTGTATTTGTTACTTCATCCGGTTAAAGCGGATCCCAAGCAACCACATTAAAATCGACGTTTGAAGTCAAAACACAGCCTAGGACAATTAATACTAATCGTTTAAGAGATCGAGATATACGGGTCTACCACACCGCGGGGCACTCCGGCGGCTTACGCCGCTACGACCCCATCGGTGTGCTCCCCCTAAAATCGAACATTAGTAATTAGTATCAACACTACTCGGCTGTATTTCTTTGTTTATTCCTCTGGGATTTATCCGTTTCTCTCTGTTTTAACGTGCTTTTTATAAAAGTCTCATTCCATTTCTGCTATTTGCCATCTACGCTTATTACGTAAATGAATGGGTCAGTAAAAATTCATCTAAAAAGCTACATTTCGGCAAATAAGGAAACAGTTATGTTCATGCGCAAGGTTCTCCCTTTAATGGCGGGTTTACTGCTGGCTGGCAGCGCTCTGGCGGCAGATCCGGCATCAACCGATGCTAAAGCAGTAAAAGCGCCTTCGGCAAAACAGTTAGCTCAGCAAAAGAAAATGACCGACTGTAGCCAGCAGGCAAGCAGCCAGTCATTGAGCGGCGACGCTCGTAAAACCTTTATGAGCACCTGCTTAAAAGCGGAAACAAATCCAACCGCTACCACGCTAACGCCACAACAGCAGAAAATGAAAACCTGTAACGCGGAAGCCAAAGGCAAAACCTTTAAAGAAGGCGAACGTAAAACCTTCATGAGCGACTGCTTGAAGAAAAAATAATTCGGCTGTCTGACTCGCGTCTTTCACGTTATGGGAGGACGCGAGCTTATTCTCCCATCCATCCACAGACATAACACATTGCATCTCGCACGAATTCCCCACTCAACACGTACACATACGCGCTGAAATTAGCTATGTTTAGACTCAGCTATTGCTGTTTCCTGTACGATGGCAATATAATGATAATAGTTATCATTTAATAAATTACGCTAAGGAGTTTACCCATGGCTGTGACTAAATTAGTTTTGGTACGACACGGTGAAAGCGAGTGGAACAAAGAAAACCGCTTCACTGGCTGGACGGATGTTGAGCTTTCTGACAAAGGACGTTCCGAGGCAAAATCGGCGGGTAAGCTTTTAAAAGAACAAGGTTTCTCTTTTGATTTTGCATACACATCAGTGCTGAAACGTGCGATTCACACGTTGTGGAATGTGCTGGATGAACTGGAGCAGCAATGGCTGCCGGTCGAAAAATCATGGAAGCTGAACGAACGTCATTACGGTGCTTTGCAGGGGCTGAATAAGGCTGAAACCGCACAAAAATATGGCGACGATCAGGTTAAACTGTGGCGTCGTGGTTTTGCAGTTACGCCTCCAGAGTTAACCAAAGAAGATGAGCGCTATCCGGGCCACGATCCTCGCTACGCCAAACTCAGCGAACAGGAACTGCCGGTTACCGAAAGCTTAGCAACCACCATTGACCGTGTTATTCCTTACTGGACCGATGTGATTAAGCCACGCATTGCGAGCGGTGAGCGCGTCATTATCGCAGCACACGGTAACTCACTGCGCGCATTGGTTAAATATTTAGATAATCTAAGCGAAGATGAAATTCTGGAACTGAATATTCCAACCGGCGTACCGTTGGTTTATGAGTTTGATGAAAATCTTAAACCGTTAAAACGTTACTACCTTGGCGATGCAGATGAAATTGCAGCTAAAGCCGCTGCGGTTGCTAATCAGGGTAAAGCGAAATAATTGCCCTCCTGTTTTATTATTAATAAGCGCCTTCGGGCGCTTTTTTCTTGCTGAGTGTCGCGGAGAATAATCACAAAAATTCACGCAACCAATAAATAATCATAATGCATAATTAAATAATCTGTGTTCACGAGTTCACACACTTCATTACAACACTAACTCATAAATGGTTTACAGTTATTTGGACTAATTTTCTTTTCCCTTTATGGAATTACATTGATGAACAAATTTTCTAAATTGACTCTTGCTGCATCAGCGCTCGTTTTTTCTGGTTTCGCTTTAGCGTCCAGCAATACTAGCGGAAGCACTCAATCGGAACCTCAGCAAGATCCAATGATCCAGCATCTGCATTTAAATCAATCTCAAGTGGATAAAATTAAAGCCCTGCGGACTGAAACAGATAAGAAAATGGCCTCAATTGATACAAAAGATATTCAGAATGGCCTGCTGATCGATATTATTGATTCAGGTAAGTGGGATGAAACAGCGGTTAAGAAACAAATTGCGGCTTTCGGTAAAGCACAAGAGCAGGCTCGCTACTATCGTATGCAGTATTTCTTTAATTTGAGCAAAATCTTAACGCCAGAACAAAAAGCACAGGTTAAGAGCGATTTAGCACAAGAAATGCAGCAGCAATAAAATTTGTTATCGGATTTTCTTTAGTAAAAAGCCCACTCCATGAGTGGGCTTTTTTGTAAGGAGCTGAATTAACCGCGACGTGCTTTCACAGCCTGCGCTAATTGGCGCAGTACCGTTTCAGTATCATCCCAACCGATACATGCATCAGTCACGCTTTTGCCATAAACCAAAGGCTCTGTGCCTTCTAGGTTCTGGTTGCCTTCTTCAAGATGACTCTCGATCATCACGCCCATAATGGCTTTATCACCCGCTTCGAGCTGATGACAAACGTCAGTACAGACTTCTAGCTGCTTTTTGAATTGTTTGCTGCTGTTTGCATGGCTGAAATCAATCATCACCTGCTCAGCCAAACCTGCTTTTTTCAGCCCCGCTTTCACTTCCTGTACATGCGCAGCGCTGTAGTTAGGCTCTTTACCACCGCGCAAAATAATATGGCAATCGCCATTACCGCTGGTGTTCACAATCGCTGAGTGACCCCATTTGGTGACCGACAAGAAGCAATGCGCGGCGCTTGCCGCGTTGATCGCATCAATAGCGACTTTGATGGTGCCATCGGTGCCGTTTTTAAATCCAACTGGGCAAGACAAACCTGAAGCCAGCTCGCGGTGAACCTGTGATTCCGTAGTACGCGCGCCGATAGCGCCCCAACTCATCAGATCCGCCAAATATTGTGGCGTGATCATATCAAGGAATTCACCCGCCGTTGGCATACCGATATCATTGATATCCAGCAGCAATTTACGTGCAATACGCAAACCGTCGTTGATCTGATAGCTGCTGTCCATATGCGGATCGTTGATTAATCCCTTCCAGCCCACGGTGGTGCGTGGTTTTTCAAAATACACACGCATCACAATCTCAAGCTCACCGTTGAGTTCTTGGCGTAGCTTGAGCAGGCGCTGCGCATACTCTTTGGCTGCTTCAATATCGTGAATCGAACATGGGCCGATAATCACCAGCAGGCGATCGTCTTTGCCTTTTAGGATTTGATGAATTGCACCACGGGCCTGCGACACCGTCTCTGCTGCAAACGCCGTTGCCGGAAACTTCTCTAACAAGGCAACAGGTGGCAGGAGTTCCTTAATTTCTTTAATGCGTAAATCGTCGTTCTGGTAATTCATAACTATTCCGTTGGTGTCGAAGGGGATTAATAGGCGAATCTCCAATCTAGCCGTTTTACGCGGCAATTGTAAACGGGCTTTGTTCAACAATTTCTTGATTTAAGCCCACGGCAGCCTAGCTGGCACGATCATCTCTTCATCATTAGCCGTCATTGATGCTGATTTTAAACGTATTAATCAGCATAGATGGATATTGAACAGCCGAAGAAAAAGTAATTCCAACAACAAAATTTCTGCCTCACATAAAAGCCTTTTCCGCATAAAATAGTTTCATCGGGTTACAAGTAATCAATCGCGCTAAGATTTGTAGCGCATTCATTCACTGTTATTATTTTTAATAAAATTCTTAATTTATAATTCAGCTTCGGTTTTAGGTTGGATGCTTGCTTAGTTTTCCATGCCGCATTTATAACCAGGCGAAAACATCATAGAGAAATACCGTGCAATGGACAGCAAGACACTGGATAAAATAACACAATCCTTCATATGCTTTGGCGTTTTTATTCTTTGGCATTGTATTTCTTTTATCCCAATTTTCTTTAGTAACTATAAAACACTCTATCAAACTGGGTACATCTTCCCATTTATGAGCCTTGCACTTTGGTTGCCATTTTCTTATGTCGCTATAAAAAAATACGCCCTGCACTATAAAGACATAAAAAAGGGTAGCATTGACATTCAAAGCACTATGCTTTTTATCTTATTTATCTTCATATTGAGATTAGTATCAGTATTTTATGACAAGCCAGAAGTTTGGGTTGAATCGATTATCTTTTATTCAAATTTTTCTTTTTTTCTGTTCTCTCTTTGCGTTTGTTTTTTGGCGCCGATTTATGAAGAAATCATATTTCGCGGCTTTCTTCTCAATACATTTCTTTTGTGGGGACCTAAAGCAAAAATTTATGGGATAGTATTAACATCTATTCTATTTAGCCTTGTACATAGTCAATACAATTCACCCGCGACTTTCATCGAGTTATTCACTTTTTCCGTCATATTATGTTATGCGAAAATATACAAAAATGGGTTACTGCTCCCTATATTACTGCATTGCATTTTCAATTCATTTGCAACCTTAGTCATTATATTTAGCCGGTAGATGGCAAATATTTTTGACGCACCTTTAGGTAAAAAACATCGGAGAATGTTCCGTATCAGCCGTCCTGTGCTTAAACTATAGTTATATAGTTAAAATCTGAAGCGCATTAAGGACAAAAGATGCCAGCTCATCAACATTCTCACTCCCCCCAAAGTAGCGACAGTAAGCGCTTGATACTGGCTCTGGCCGTCACCGCCATCTTCATGGTGGTTGAAGTTATCGGCGGACTTATTTCAGGCTCACTGGCGTTGCTCGCCGATGCTGGCCATATGTTAACGGACACTGCGGCTTTGTTTGTTGCGGTTATCGCCGTGCGCTTTGCCGCTCGTTCACCGACTCTGAAACACTCATTTGGTTTTCTGCGTTTCACCACGCTTGCGGCATTCGTTAACGCCGCCGCATTGGTGGTGATTGTTTTCATCATCGTTTGGGAAGCGGTTAAACGCTTTATGTCGCCCGAGCCTGTGATGGGCGGGACGATGCTAGCCATCGCGATTGCGGGTTTGTTGGCGAATATTCTCTCATTCTGGCTGCTTCATCACGGTTCTGAAGAGAAGAACATCAACGTTCGTGCTGCCGCGCTGCACGTTATGGGCGATCTTTTAGGCTCCGTGGGCGCCATCGTGGCGGCGTTAGTCATCATGTGGACGGGATGGACGCCCATTGACCCTATTCTTTCCGTCGTGGTCTCATGTTTGGTTTTACACAGCGCATGGAATTTGCTGAAAGAAAGCACTAACGAGCTTTTAGAAGGCACGCCAGAAGATGTCGATGTACCGCAGCTACAGCGAGCGCTGTGCAATGCATTTCCCGAGGTGCGTAATGTACATCATGTGCACATTTGGCAAATTGGCGAACAGCGCTTAATGACGCTGCACGTACGAGTGATTCCGCCACACGATCATGATGGTCTTTTAGACCAGATTCAGCATTATCTTGAAGAACACTATCAGATTGGGCACGCAACCATTCAAATGGAATATAACGGCTGTGAGGAACATGACTGCGATCTTATGACTCAGGTAAAAATGCCCTCAGGCCATTCGCATAGCCATGGGCACACACATGAGCAGACAGACTAAGTAAGCGATCACAAACATCTTCGCGAGAAGCAAATGAAAAAAGGGAACCTCGCATATCGCTTCGAGGTTCCCTTTTTTATCGTTATATCATCCCTATCAGGCCACGCTCATCGTTGGCTGCTGGGTGGGACTCAATGCACGCATCGCTTTTAACGCCTCTTCCGCGCGAGTCAGCACTTGCTTACATTGTTCTGCCGTAATGGTGAGCGGCGGTTCTATACGAATAGACTTAGAGTTATTCAACGTTCCCGCAACCAGCACGTTGCGCTGGAACATCTCGCGAGAAAACGCATAGCCCACTTCGCTTTTGATAAACTCAATCGCCTGCATGAGTCCCTGTCCACGTACTTCCATCATAAACTCAGGATACTGCGTTGCTAAACGACGGAACCCATCCATTAACTGCTGACCACGCTCGGTTGCTTTCGCGGGGAGATCTTCAGTTAACAGCACATTGAAGGTCGCCAGCGCTGCTGCACAGGACAGCGGATTGCCACCGAAGGTCGTGGTGTGTAGGAACGGATTATCAAACAGAACAGAGAAGACTTTTTCGTTCGCAACCGTTGCACCAATTGGCATCACACCGCCGCCAAGAGCTTTTGCGAGGCACAGAATGTCAGGAGTAACATTTTCATGCTCACAGGCAAACATCTTGCCAGTGCGGCCCATGCCGGTTTGCACTTCATCGAATATCAGCAATGCGCCATATTCGTCACAAAGCGCTCTTACCGCCGGTAAATAACCTTTCGGTGGCAAGATAACCCCGCCTTCACCTTGAATAGGCTCGAGCAGAACAGCGGCAACATCGTCACCGGTCTTCTTGCACTCACGCAACTGAGTGCGCAGTGCTTCAATATCCCCAAAAGGAACATGATGGAAGCCGGGTAACAGAGGCATAAACGGACGGCGGAAAATAGACTTCGCGGTTGCGGACAGTGCACCTAATGATTTGCCATGAAACGCACCGGTTGCAGCAACGAACGTATATTTACCGTGTGGCGATTGATACGCTTTTGCTAACTTCAACGCGGCCTCAACGGATTCTGTTCCGCTATTACAGAAGAACGTGTATTTGAGATCGCCCGGCGTAATCGCTGCCAAGGTTTTCGCCAACATAGAACGTAGTGGATCAAGGAGTTCTTGGCTGTGCAGCGGCTGTTTCGCCAACTGACTTTCTACGGCGGATATGACTTTTGGATTACGGTGCCCTACATTAAAAATACCGAATCCACCCAAGCAATCGATATACTCGTTCCCCTGAGTGTCGACAAGCGTGTTTAGACCGCTCGCTTGCCATTCTACGGCTCCGTAATCCCCGCCTGCCGTGACTGATTTCCGATATTCCAAGAAACCAGGATTGACGTACTCCCTGAAGTTGCTCAGGACTTCTTTGTTTAAAGCCACCATTTCATCATGCGTTAGCGACTTTTTTTCAATCCAGTTCAATGCCTGCTGAGTACACTCTAGCGGGTTAAGTACCACGTTTGTTCGAGACAAAATGTGCTCCTGAATTCGTCGACATCACATGACGTCAGTTTAAATATTGCACAAATTGCACCAAACGCAGCCCGCTAACGCATTTCGAAAGAAAATAGTTATTTAATAGAACCAACAGGATTAACGCTGTTTAAGAAAATGAATACTGGCAGAAAAAATCGACACGCTAAATAGTCTAACGGCATAAAATTGCCAATCGGAGTGTGTGCTCACCATCACAGTGCAAGCATGAACTATAGCAGCGCATTTTGGGTTTCGCTCTTTTTTGGAAAGCGTGTAAATAAAAATTCATAAAAAAGGCCTGAGACACAGTGCTCAGGCCATAGTTAATGCTCACATTTTTCTGTAGCTGTTAGGTGCCAAGCCGCTTAGGCATTACCTTTCACTTTGAGCTTGAGACCGCTTGCAAACTGTAACATGCGATCCAACGGCATCAGAGCGCGCTCACGCAGCGCAGCATCAACATTGATTTCATGCATGCTTCCGCCCTGTTCTAATCCCGTAGCAATGGCCTGAAGGCCATTCATTGCCATCCACGGGCAATGAGCACACGTTCGACAGGTTGCGCCTTCGCCCGCCGTTGGTGCCTCTAACAAAATTTTATCTGGGCACGCCTGCTGCATTTTGTAAAAAATGCCGCGGTCCGTCGCCACTATCATCTGCGGGTTAGGCAGCCGCTGAGCCGCTTGAATCAACTGGCTGGTCGAACCGACTGCATCAGCCATGTCGACGATACTCTGAGGCGATTCAGGATGAACCAGAATGGCTGCATCAGGATAAAGCAGCTTCATTTGCTCTAATGCCTGAGTTTTAAACTCGTCATGAACAATACAGGCACCTTGCCAACACAGGACATCCGCACCGGTTTGGCGTTGAACATAACGACCTAGATGGCGATCGGGAGCCCAGATGATTTTTTCGCCCAGGCTATCGAGATGCTCGATCAGTTCTACGGCAATGCTGGATGTGACCACCCAATCAGCTCTCGCTTTCACTGCGGCCGACGTGTTGGCATAAACCACCACGGTTCTATCCGGGTGCGCATCGCAGAATGCACTAAACTCATCAACCGGACAGCCAAGATCGAGCGAACACTCTGCCTGAAGCGTAGGCATCAATACCTGTTTTTCAGAACTGAGGATCTTTGCCGTTTCCCCCATAAAGCGAACGCCGGCGACCAGCAAAGTCGTCGCTGGATGATCTCGGCCAAAACGCGCCATCTCTAATGAATCAGATACACAGCCACCGGTCTCTTCTGCTAATGCCTGAATTTCTGGATCGGTATAGTAATGTGCGACTAGAACCGCATTACGTTGCTTAAGCAGCGTTTTGATTTTCTCGCGGTAGAAGCGTTTTTCATCTGGAACCAGCGGTGTTGGCTTGGGTGGAAAAGGGTATACCGCAGCATTTGGGTCAAACATCGCGCTATAGCTCATCTTGGAGGATTGATTGTTTGGCGAGTATACAACAAATGATTAACACAGGTGAGCACTAATTAGACTTTTTGTTTTGTATACTAAACATAGTTAGCCGAGATTGGCCAAATTCAGGCCAAAAATAATAGGTTAACGTGGGATTGTTTAGTATTGCTGAGAAGTGACGCGAAAATGATGTTCACTCGAGGCAACTCGGCTAAGTATATCGTCTGCTGGTTTGGTTTGGTTTGGTTTGCAGAAATTGCGAAATACTAAAAGAAATGGTGGGTCGTGCTGGATTACTCGGCTACGCCTCGCCCTTCGGGTCGTCGCAAGCGACGCTCAAAACACTAACGTGTTTTGTCGAACCTGAGCGCAGGTTCTTACCCACACGACAAGCGAACTTTGTATGTATCTGGATTATTTGAAACGATGGAGGTACTAAAAGAAATGGTGGGTCGTGCGGGATTCGAACCTGCGACCAATTGATTAAAAGTCAA
>NZ_JAVXIQ010000018.1:0-85290 GCF_036648275.1 Hafnia sp.
AAGTGGCTAAAAACGCGACTAGCGGTGTTCCGGGTAAATTACAGTGTGCGGTTGAACTGGTTGTCGGCTTCGTCGATAGCAGTGTGCGCGACATGTATCACGGTAAAAGCAAGGTTATTGCCCCTCTGGCTCTGACCGTGTTTGTTTGGGTTTTCCTGATGAACCTGATGGACTTGCTGCCAATCGATTTCTTGCCTTACATCGGCGAGCATATCCTTGGTTTACCAGCGTTGCGTGTGGTACCAACGGCTGACGTAAACGTTACGTTGTCGATGGCGCTGGGCGTATTTATCCTGATTCTGTTCTACAGCATTAAGATGAAAGGCTTCGGTGGGTTCGTTAAAGAACTGACCATGCAGCCGTTCAATCATCCTGTATTTATTCCAATCAACCTTATTCTGGAAGGCGTCAGCCTGTTGTCTAAGCCAGTTTCACTGGGTTTGCGACTGTTCGGTAACATGTATGCCGGCGAGCTGATTTTCATCCTGATTGCCGGTCTGTTGCCGTGGTGGTCACAGTGGGTGCTCAATGTTCCATGGGCTATTTTCCACATCCTGATTATTACGCTGCAAGCCTTTATCTTCATGGTTCTGACGATCGTCTATCTCTCGATGGCGTCTGAAGAGCACTGATATTTTTAATAACACTACTGCGTTTAAACTGAAAGAAACTGGAGACTGTCATGGAAAACCTGAGTATGGATCTGCTGTACATGGCTGCCGCTGTGATGATGGGTTTAGCGGCAATCGGTGCTGCGATCGGTATCGGCATCCTGGGTGGTAAATTCCTGGAAGGCGCTGCACGCCAACCTGACCTGATTCCTCTGCTGCGTACACAGTTCTTTATCGTTATGGGTCTGGTGGATGCTATCCCAATGATCGCTGTTGGTCTGGGTCTGTACGTCATGTTTGCTGTCGCGTAAAAGAGCCTTGGCTCTTCTACCGTAAAGAAACACATACCAATTAACTATTTAAGAGGCATTGTGCTGTGAATCTTAACGCAACAATCCTCGGCCAGGCCATCGCGTTTGTCCTGTTCGTTCTGTTCTGCATGAAGTACGTATGGCCGCCATTAATGGCAGCCATCGAAAAACGTCAGAAAGAAATTGCTGACGGTCTTGCTTCTGCGGAACGAGCACATAAGGATCTTGACCTTGCAAAGGCCAGCGCGACCGACCAGCTGAAAAAAGCGAAGGCGGAAGCTCAGGTAATCATCGAGCAGGCGAACAAACGTCGCGCTCAGATCCTGGACGAAGCCAAAACTGAAGCAGAGCAGGAACGTACTAAAATCGTGGCACAGGCGCAGGCGGAAATTGACGCCGAGCGTAAACGTGCTCGCGAAGAACTGCGTAAGCAAGTCGCTATCCTGGCTGTTGCTGGCGCCGAGAAGATCATCGAACGTTCCGTGGATGAAGCTGCTAACAGCGACATCGTGGACAAACTTGTCGCTGAACTGTAAGGAGGGAGGGGCTGATGTCTGAATTTATTACGGTAGCTCGCCCCTACGCCAAAGCAGCTTTTGACTTTGCCGTTGAGCACCAAAGCGTTGACCGTTGGCAGGATATGTTGACGTTTGCCGCTGAGGTGACGAAAAACGAACAAATGGCAGAGCTTCTCTCTGGCGCGCTGGCGCCGGAAACGCTCGCTGAGTCGTTTATCGCCGTCTGCGGTGAGCAGCTGGACGAAAGCGGCCAAAACCTGATTAAGGTAATGGCTGAAAATAACCGTCTGAATGCGCTCCCGGATGTTCTTGAGCAGTTTATTCACCTGCGTGCAGCCAGTGAGGCTATCTCTGAGGTAGAAGTCACTTCTGCCAATGCACTGAGTGATGAGCAGCTTAAGAAGATTAGCGCAGCGATGGAAAAACGTCTGTCACGCAAAGTGAAGCTGAATTGCAAAATCGATAAGTCTGTAATGGCAGGCGTAATCATCCGTGCGGGTGATATGGTCATTGATGGCAGCGTACGCGGCCGTCTTGAGCGCCTTGCAGACGTCTTGCAGTCTTAAGGGGACTGGAGCATGCAACTGAATTCCACCGAAATCAGCGAACTGATCAAGCAGCGCATTGCTCAGTTCAATGTGGTGAGCGAAGCTCACAACGAAGGTACTATTGTGTCCGTGAGCGACGGTATTATCCGTGTTCATGGTCTGGCGGATGTTATGCAGGGCGAGATGATCGCGCTGCCAGGCAACCGCTACGCTATCGCACTGAACCTAGAGCGCGACTCTGTTGGTGCGGTAGTTATGGGTCCATACGCTGACTTAGCCGAAGGCATGAAAGTTAAGTGTACTGGCCGTATTCTGGAAGTACCGGTTGGTCGTGGCCTGTTGGGTCGCGTGGTTAACACCTTGGGTGAACCTATCGATGGTAAAGGTCCTGTAGACAACGACGGCTTCTCTGCCGTTGAAGCTATCGCTCCGGGCGTTATCGAACGCCAATCCGTTGATCAGCCTGTACAGACTGGTTATAAGTCCGTTGATGCCATGATCCCAATCGGTCGTGGTCAGCGTGAACTGGTGATCGGTGACCGTCAGACCGGTAAAACCGCTCTGGCAGTTGACGCCATCATTAACCAGCGTGATTCCGGCATCAAATGTATTTATGTCGCTATCGGTCAGAAAGCTTCGACTATCGCAAACGTCGTTCGCAAACTGGAAGAGCACGGCGCATTGGCTAACACCATTGTTGTTGTTGCATCTGCTTCTGAGTCTGCTGCGCTGCAATACCTGGCTCCGTATGCCGGTTGTGCGATGGGCGAATACTTCCGTGACCGTGGTGAAGACTCGCTTATCATTTATGATGACCTGTCTAAACAAGCGGTTGCTTACCGTCAGATTTCCCTGTTGCTTCGTCGTCCACCAGGTCGTGAAGCATTCCCAGGCGACGTCTTCTATCTCCACTCCCGTTTGCTGGAACGTGCTGCGCGTGTTAACGCCGATTACGTAGAAGCTTTCACTAAGGGTGAAGTAAAAGGCGCTACCGGTTCATTGACGGCTCTGCCGATCATTGAAACTCAGGCGGGTGACGTTTCCGCGTTCGTTCCGACCAACGTAATTTCCATTACCGACGGTCAGATCTTCCTGGAATCTAACCTGTTTAACGCCGGTATTCGTCCTGCGGTTAACCCGGGTATCTCTGTATCTCGTGTTGGTGGTGCTGCTCAGACCAAGATCATGAAAAAACTGTCCGGTGGTATTCGTACTGCTCTGGCACAGTATCGTGAACTGGCTGCGTTCTCTCAGTTCGCTTCCGATTTGGATGATGCAACCCGTAAACAGCTGAATCACGGTCAGAAAGTGACCGAGTTACTGAAACAGAAACAGTATGCACCGATGTCGGTTGCAGAACAGTCTCTGGTTCTGTTTGCAGCTGAACGTGGCTATCTGGAAGACGTTGAACTGGCTAAGATCGGCAGCTTTGAAGCTGCTCTGATGGCTTACGTTGAACGTGAGCACGCTGACCTGATGCAACAAATCAACCAAACTGGTGCTTACAATGACGAGATCGAGGGCAAGCTGAAAGGCATCCTCGATACCTTCAAGGCAACCCAGTCCTGGTAATACCGTTACGGCCTGATGGTTTTCGTTAAAGAATGCTGTCGGGCCGTAAGGTCTTGAGGAGAAGCAGAGATGGCCGGCGCAAAAGAGATACGTAGTAAGATCGCAAGCGTCCAAAACACGCAAAAGATCACTAAAGCGATGGAAATGGTCGCCGCCTCCAAAATGCGTAAAACGCAGGATCGCATGGCGGCCAGCCGTCCTTATGCAGAAACCATGCGCAAAGTGATTGGTCACCTTGCCCTTGGTAATCTGGAATATAAACACCCGTACCTGGAAGAGCGCGACGTTAAGCGCGTTGGGTATCTGGTGGTTTCTACCGACCGTGGTCTGTGTGGTGGCTTGAACATTAACCTGTTCAAAAAACTGCTGACGGATATGAAAAGCTGGAACGAAAAAAGCGTTGAAGTTGATCTCGCGCTGATTGGTTCCAAAGCAGCATCTTTCTTTGGTTCTGTGGGCGGTAATATCGTTGCACAGGTAACCGGTATGGGTGACCACCCTTCCCTGTCTGAATTGATTGGGCCGGTAAAAGTGATGTTGCAGGCTTATGATGAAGGGCGTCTGGACAAACTGTATGTGGTGAGCAACAAGTTCATCAATACCATGTCTCAAGAACCTCAGATCCTTCAGTTGTTGCCGCTGCCACCGTCTGATGATAGCGAGTTGAAGAAGAAATCATGGGATTACCTGTACGAACCCGATCCTAAGGCGCTGCTGGATACCTTGCTGCGTCGTTATGTGGAATCTCAGGTTTATCAGGGCGTCGTGGAAAACCTGGCCAGTGAGCAGGCCGCTCGAATGGTTGCGATGAAAGCCGCAACTGATAACGGCGGTAGCCTGATCAAAGAGCTGCAGTTGGTATACAACAAAGCTCGTCAGGCCAGCATTACCCAAGAGCTCACCGAGATCGTCGGTGGAGCCTCCGCGGTTTAAGCTAGGTTTTACGAATTACGTAGAGGATTCAAGATGGCTACTGGAAAGATTATCCAGGTTATCGGCGCTGTGGTGGACGTCGAGTTCCCGCAAGATGCCGTGCCTAAAGTGTATAACGCACTTGAGGTGAAAGGCGGTGCCAAATTGGTACTGGAAGTTCAGCAGCAGCTAGGCGGCGGCGTTGTACGCTGTATCGCTATGGGTACTTCTGACGGTCTGCGTCGCGGACTGGACGTTGTTGACCTGGAGCACCCGATTGAAGTCCCAGTAGGTAAGGCGACCTTGGGTCGTATTATGAACGTACTGGGTGAGCCAATTGATATGAAGGGTGATATCGGCGAAGAAGATCGCTGGGCTATTCACCGTGAAGCTCCAAGCTACGAAGAACTGTCTAACTCGCAAGAACTGCTGGAAACCGGTATCAAAGTAATGGACCTGATTTGCCCGTTCGCTAAGGGCGGTAAAGTTGGTCTGTTCGGTGGTGCGGGTGTTGGTAAAACAGTAAACATGATGGAGCTGATTCGTAACATCGCAATCGAGCACTCAGGTTACTCTGTATTTGCCGGCGTGGGTGAACGTACTCGTGAGGGTAACGACTTCTACCACGAAATGACCGACTCCAACGTATTGGACAAAGTATCACTGGTTTATGGCCAGATGAACGAGCCACCAGGAAACCGTCTGCGCGTTGCGCTGACCGGTCTGACTATGGCTGAGAAGTTCCGTGACGAAGGTCGTGACGTACTGCTGTTCATCGATAATATCTACCGTTATACCTTGGCCGGTACCGAAGTATCTGCACTGCTGGGTCGTATGCCTTCGGCGGTAGGTTATCAGCCAACGCTGGCGGAAGAGATGGGTGTTCTGCAAGAACGTATCACCTCTACCAAAACGGGTTCAATCACCTCTGTTCAGGCCGTTTACGTACCTGCGGATGACTTGACTGACCCATCACCAGCAACCACCTTTGCTCACTTGGACGCAACCGTGGTACTGAGCCGTCAGATCGCTTCTCTGGGTATCTACCCAGCCGTTGACCCGCTGGATTCCACCAGCCGTCAGCTGGATCCACTGGTTGTGGGTCAGGAACACTACGACGTGGCACGTGGCGTGCAGTCTATTCTGCAACGTTATCAGGAACTGAAAGATATCATCGCGATTCTGGGTATGGACGAACTGTCTGAAGACGACAAACTGGTCGTTGCTCGTGCGCGTAAAATCCAACGTTTCCTGTCACAGCCATTCTTCGTTGCTGAAGTCTTTACCGGTTCTCCGGGCAAGTTCGTCTCGCTGAAAGATACCATTCGTGGTTTCAAAGGCATTCTGGATGGTGATTACGATCATCTGCCAGAGCAGGCGTTCTACATGGTTGGCACCATTGAAGAAGCAGTGGAAAAAGCCAAGAAACTGTAACGCCTTGAGAGGAGGTTGATATGGCTATGACTTACCATCTGGACGTTGTAAGCGCAGAGCAGAAAATGTTTTCTGGGCTGGTACAGAAAATCCAGGTGACAGGTAGTGAAGGTGAGCTAGGGGTTTTCCCTGGTCACGCCCCGCTGCTTACTGCCATTAAGCCTGGCATGGTGCGTATTGTTAAACAGCACGGTGAAGAAGAGTTCATCTACCTGTCCGGCGGTATCCTTGAGGTACAACCGAGCTCGGTAACTGTGTTGGCTGATACCGCCATTCGTGGTCAAGACCTCGACGAGGCGCGAGCGATGGAATCTAAGCGTAAAGCGGAAGAACACATCAATAACTCGCACGGCGATGTTGACTATGCTCAGGCATCAGCGGAATTGTCCAAAGCGATCGCGAAACTTCGCGTTATCGAATTGACCAAGAAAGCGATGTAAGCAGACTCCAAATAAAAAGCGGCTGAAAGGCCGCTTTTTTTTATTCTGAAAATAAGACTTTCCCCAGAGCAAAACCCGCCTAAACGTTGTGCAATTAACCTATTATTTGTCTCTGTTCGCAGACATATTTTCCCATTCTGCCCGCTGTTATTTATTATGTGTCTATTCCGCAGCCAGCGCGGCTTGCGAAAGTTTTGTGCTGAGAAATATGTAGTAATTCTGTTACCAAACAGGTTTACTTTGCCCATCAATTTGAATGAATCAGGTTGCTTATGTCTAACAGTTCTTTAAGCGTTGTTATTCTTGCCGCAGGCAAGGGTACTCGTATGTATTCCGATCTTCCGAAAGTGCTTCATCCTCTGGCTGGAAAGCCAATGGTTCAGCATGTCATCGATACGGCTTTAAAGTTGGGCGCACAGAACGTGCATCTGGTTTATGGTCATGGTGGAGATCTGTTAAAAGAAAAACTGTCAGACCAGCCGCTGAACTGGGTATTACAGGCCGAACAGCTGGGTACCGGGCATGCGATGCAACAAGCGGCGCCACATTTTTCTGATGATGAAGATGTGTTGATGCTGTATGGCGATGTGCCACTTATATCTGGTGAAACGCTGCAACGTTTGTTAGCTGCTAAGCCGCAGGGCGGTATTGGTTTGCTGACCGTTAAGCTTGCAAACCCTACGGGCTATGGCCGCATCGTGCGTGAGAACGACAACGTTGTGGGCATTGTAGAACATAAAGATGCCACTGCTGAGCAGCATAAAATTAATGAAATCAATACCGGTATTCTGGTTGCTAGCGGTCGTGATCTAAAGCGTTGGTTAGGCAAACTTAACAACAATAACGCGCAGGGTGAATATTACATCACTGACATTATTGCCTTGGCGCATCAGGAAGGCCACCGTATCGAAGCCGTTCATCCTGACCGTTTGAGTGAGGTTGAGGGCGTTAATAACCGTCTGCAACTGTCAGCGTTAGAGCGTGAATATCAATCTGAACAGGCGCAGAAGCTGTTGTTAGCTGGCGTGATGTTGCTTGATCCTGCTCGTTTCGATCTGCGCGGTGAACTGATCCACGGCCGTGATATCTCCATTGATACGAACGTGATTATCGAAGGTACCGTTAAGCTGGGCGATCGCGTGCGTATCGGCACCGGCTGTGTGCTGAAAGACTGCGTTATCGGTGATGATTGCGAAATCAGCCCTTATACCGTGATTGAAAATGCCACCTTAGCGACGGAATGTACCGTGGGGCCATTTGCTCGTCTGCGTCCAGGTGCGGATTTAGCTGAGAAAGCGCATGTTGGCAACTTCGTTGAGATGAAGAAAGCGCGCTTGGGCAAAGGCTCCAAAGCTGGACACCTTTCTTATTTAGGCGATGCGGAGATTGGCGACAACGTGAACATTGGTGCGGGTACGATTACCTGTAACTACGATGGTGCTAATAAATTCAAGACGATTATCGGCGACGATGTGTTTGTGGGTTCTGATACTCAGCTGGTGGCCCCAGTCACCATTGGCAACGGTGTCACGATTGCTGCGGGCACAACCGTAACGAAAAACGTGGCGGAAAAAGAGCTAGTCTTGAGTCGCGTTAAGCAAACACATATCCAAGGCTGGAAGCGTCCGGTAAAGAAATAGCCGCCGAATAAGATAGGTTATCCCCGTTAAACACGGTTGATGATTACAACGGTAATCTATTTTGCACTGTGCCTTGTTTACCAAGGCACAGAACAAAATAAGCAGTAAAAAATAATATCCCCACAGGGGAATCGCCCCAATCTCTACAGGCTCGGGGCATCAAATCAGATCGTACGGACATCGACAGAACAGCAAACGAAATGCTGTTCTTGTTATAGGAATCAAACACTATGTGTGGAATTGTTGGCGCAGTTGCGCAGCGTGATATTGCAGAAATCCTGTTAGAAGGTCTGCGTCGTTTAGAATACCGTGGTTATGATTCTGCGGGTCTGGCGATCGTTGATCATCAGGGTCATATGCAGCGTATCCGCCGCGTTGGAAAGGTGCAGGCTCTCAGTGATGCCGTAGCGGAAAGCCCAATGACCGGTGGAACCGGTATTGCGCATACTCGCTGGGCTACGCACGGTGAACCAACCGAACATAATGCGCACCCGCATGTTTCTGAACATATTGCCGTGGTACACAACGGGATTATCGAAAACTACGAATCCCTGCGCGCGTTGCTGATTGAGCGTGGCTATCACTTTACGTCTGAAACAGACACCGAAGTGATCGCGCACCTCACCCATTGGGAGCAGCAACAGGCGGGTGGTTCGCTATTAGAAGTTGTTCAACGCGTTATCCCACAGCTGCGCGGTGCTTACGGTACCGTCGTAATGGATGCCCGTCATCCAGATGTACTGGTCACAGCCCGCTCTGGTAGCCCGCTGGTAATTGGTTGCGGGATGGGCGAAAACTTTATTGCCTCCGATCAGCTGGCACTGCTGCCTGTGACCCGTCGTTTTATCTTCTTGGAAGAAGGCGATATTGCTGAAGTGACGCGCCGCACGGTCAAGATCTTTGATAAAGAAGGCAATGCCGTTGAACGCGCAGAAATTGAATCCAACGTGCAATATGACGCGGGTGACAAAGGCGCATATCGCCACTACATGCAAAAAGAGATCTATGAGCAGCCGTTAGCCATCAAAAATACCCTCGAGGGGCGTTTTAGCCATGGTAAAGTTGATCTGAGCGAACTTGGTGAGAAAGCCGATACGCTGCTGGCGAAGGTTGAGCATATCCAGATTATCGCCTGTGGGACTTCATACCACTCGGGTATGGTGGCGCGCTATTGGTTTGAATCTCTGGCTGGTGTGCCTTGTGACGTGGAGATTGCTTCTGAATTCCGCTATCGCAAGTCTGCGGTACGCAAAAATAGCCTGATCATTACGTTATCTCAGTCGGGTGAAACGGCGGATACGTTAGCAGCTTTACGTTTGTCCAAAGAGATTGGCTATTTAGGCTCGTTGGCTATCTGTAACGTGGCAAGTTCGTCGCTGGTGCGTGAATCTGATTTGGCTCTGATGACCAAAGCGGGAACAGAAATCGGCGTCGCATCTACCAAAGCGTTTACCACTCAGTTAACCGTTTTGCTGATGCTGGTGGCGCGTATTGGCCGCCTGCATGCGATGCCTGAGCAGATTGAGCACGATATCGTTCACGCCTTGCAAGCACTGCCTGCGCGTATTGAGCAGATGTTATCGATGGATCAAGGTATTGAAGAACTGGCCGAAGATTTCATGGATAAACAGCATGCCTTGTTCCTTGGCCGTGGCGATCAGTATCCCATCGCAATGGAAGGTGCTCTAAAGCTTAAAGAGATCTCCTATATCCATGCAGAAGCCTATGCGGCTGGTGAACTCAAACACGGACCACTGGCGCTGATTGATGCCGATATGCCAGTGGTTGTGATTGCGCCAAATAACGAACTGCTGGAAAAATTGAAATCCAATATTGAAGAAGTTCGCGCGCGCGGCGGTTTGCTGTATGTCTTTGCCGATAAAGACGCTGGTTTCACCGATAGCGAAGGTATGCGCATTATTTCTCTGCCGCACGTAGAAGAAGTGATTGCACCGATCTTCTATACCGTTCCGCTTCAACTGCTTTCATATCATGTGGCGCTCATCAAAGGTACTGATGTCGATCAGCCACGAAATCTGGCTAAATCGGTAACCGTTGAGTAAACCCGTCTCTAAGCCCCGTTCGCGGGGCTTTTTCATTTTTCCCCGCCAACAAACATTTCATCTGTAATAAAACTGTCATATTCCATACATTTTACTGTCATCAAACTGCCTTATTTTCCCTCCTGCACCATACTTAAACTTGATTGTTCACACTGATGCTGATGAATAACACTCCCTGTGGAGGGAATATGAAGCCGATGCGTTCCTTGGTTGTCACTAAAAAAATGGTTACCCATAAGACTGTTGCTGCCATTGTTGCTGCAACTTGCTCTCTGACTACAATGTCTGCATTCGCCGCGACCAGCCTGACCGGTGCCGGTGCGACTTTCCCCGCGCCTGTTTATGCTAAGTGGGCAGATACCTATCAGAAAGAAACTGGTAACAAAGTTAACTATCAAGGTATTGGTTCTTCCGGCGGTGTTAAGCAAATCATTGCTAACACCGTTGATTTCGGTGCTTCTGATGCGCCTCTGACCGATGAAAAACTGGCCGCAGATGGCCTGTTCCAGTTCCCAACCGTTATCGGTGGTGTGGTGCTGGCGGTGAATATTCCGGGATTGAAATCTGGCGAACTGACGCTGGATGGCAAAACTCTGGGTGATATCTATCTGGGCAACATCAAAAAATGGAATGACCCAGCGATCACTAAATTAAATCCAGGCTTAAAACTGCCAGATACCAATATTGCCGTGGTTCGCCGCGCTGATGGTTCTGGTACTTCTTACGTCTTCACCAACTATCTGGCGAAAGTGAACCCAGATTGGAAATCTAAAGTTGGTGCAGGTTCTACCGTTAACTGGCCAACCGGTTTGGGCGGCAAAGGTAATGACGGCGTTGCTGCGTTCATCCAGCGTCTGCCAGGCTCCATTGGCTATGTTGAGTATGCTTACGTTAAGCAAAGCAAACTGGCTTATACCAAGCTGATCTCTGCTGATGGCGATGCTGTTCTACCAACGGAAGAGAGCTTTAGCAACGCGGCTAAAGGCGCTGACTGGAGCAAATCCTTCGCTCAAGACCTGACCAACCAGAAAGGCGCTAATGCATGGCCTATCAGCTCCACCACCTTCATTCTGGTGCACAAAGATCAGCAGAAACCAGAGCAGGGCGCAGCGGTACTGAAATTCTTTGACTGGGCCTATAAAAATGGCGGCAAAGAAGCCAGCGCTTTGGACTATGCACCGTTGCCTAACGCTGTCGTTGAGCAAATCCGTGCAGCATGGAAGACCAACGTAAAAGACAGTTCAGGTAAAGCGCTGTACTAATGTTTCATCCGCTTCCAGAGCCGATGCTTTGGAAGCGGAACTCTAGTTTAAGAAGAGAATCACATGGCTGATCATCCGTTATCTAAGCCTTCGTTGCCCAAGAAAGAATCAAAAATAAAACCACCGAGCAAAAACGGTGACGTTATCTTTGGTGCTCTAGTCAAACTAGCAGCGCTGATTACTCTATTGTTGTTGGGCGGCATCATTGTTTCGCTGTTTATCGCGTCGCTGCCGAGCATTCAGAAGTTTGGCTTTGCTTTCCTGTGGTCCAAAGAGTGGGACGCACCAGCGGAGCAGTTTGGGGCCTTAGTGCCGATTTACGGCACGATCGTCACCTCTATTATCGCCTTAGTGATTGCCGTACCGGTGAGCTTTGGGATCGCGTTGTTCCTCACTGAACTCGCACCAACTTGGTTGCGCCGCCCGCTGGGTGTTGCGATTGAACTGTTGGCTGCTATTCCGAGCATTGTTTATGGTATGTGGGGGCTGTTTGTTTTTGCTCCGCTGTTTGCCGAATATTTCCAAACGCCGGTGGGTGATGTGCTTTCCGGTATTCCGATTGTGGGTGACCTATTTGCTGGCCCTGCGTTTGGTATCGGTATTTTGGCTGCCGGTGTGATTCTTGCCATCATGATCATTCCTTATATTGCCGCCGTAATGCGTGATGTTTTTGAGCAAACGCCGGTGATGATGAAGGAATCAGCCTACGGCATTGGCTGTACGACGTGGGAAGTGATGAGCCGCATCGTTCTGCCGTTCACCAAAAATGGAGTGATCGGCGGCATCATGCTGGGTTTAGGGCGTGCACTGGGGGAAACCATGGCGGTGACTTTCGTCATTGGTAATACCTACCAGCTCGACAGCGCTTCTCTGTTTATGCCAGGGAACAGCATTACTTCTGCGTTGGCGAACGAGTTTGCTGAAGCTGAGTCAGGCCTGCATACAGCGGCGCTGATGGAGTTAGGCCTGATCCTGTTTGTTATCACGTTCATTGTGTTGGCTTTGTCCAAGCTGATGATTTTACGTCTTGATAAGAATGAGGGACGTTAAGATGGCGATGATTGATATGAATGACGCACAGGCTTTAGCCAGTTCACGCCGAAAAATGCAGGCATGGCGTCGTCAGAAAAACCGCATTGCGCTGTTTTTGTCGATGGTCACGATGGCCTTTGGGCTGTTCTGGCTGGTGTGGATTTTGTTTTCGACAATCACGAAAGGCGTTGATGGCATGTCCATCGCGCTGTTTACCGAAATGACACCTCCACCAAACAGTGAAGGCGGTGGTTTGGCTAACGCCATTGCCGGTTCAGGTTTGCTCATTCTATGGGCGACGGTGATTGGTACTCCGCTAGGAATTATGGCTGGTATCTATTTAGCCGAGTATGGCCGCAAAGGATGGTTGGCGAATTTTATCCGCTTTATTAATGACATCTTGCTCTCCGCGCCATCTATTGTGGTTGGGCTATTTGTTTACACCATTGTTGTTGCCAAGGTGCAGCATTTCTCCGGCTGGGCGGGTGTGATTGCGCTGGCGCTGTTGCAGATCCCTATCGTTATTCGTACCACCGAAAACATGCTGAAACTGGTGCCCGATAGCCTGCGTGAAGCGGCTTATGCGCTGGGAACACCAAAATGGAAGATGATCTCTGCCATCACGTTAAAAGCATCGGTTTCTGGCATTATCACCGGCGTGCTGTTAGCGATTGCGCGTATTGCCGGTGAAACCGCACCGCTGCTGTTTACATCGCTCTCCAACCAGTTTTGGAGCACCGATATGTCGCAGCCGATTGCTAACCTCCCGGTCACCATATTTAAGTTTGCAATGAGCCCGTTTGCCGAGTGGCAAGAGCTGGCTTGGGCTGGGGTGTTACTGATTACCCTATGTGTTCTGCTGCTGAACATTCTGGCGCGCGTTGTTTTTGCTCAGAAGAAGCGCTAAGAAAAAGCATTAATTATTGCAGGCGTTGCTTATCTGTAAGAAAAGCAGCGTCGTGAAAAAGAGAGATTAGAGATGAGTATTGTTACAGACACGACCAACAGCAAAATCCAGGTTCGCGATCTTAACTTCTACTACGGCAAGTTCCATGCGCTGAAGAATATTTCGCTGGATATTGAAAAGAACAAGGTGACGGCGTTTATCGGCCCGTCAGGCTGTGGCAAATCCACGTTGCTGCGTACCTTTAACAAAATGTTCCAGCTCTATCCTGAGCAGCGCGCAGAGGGTGAAATCCTGCTTGATGGACACAATATTCTGACTGATAACTCAGATATCGCCCTGCTGCGTGCCAAAGTAGGCATGGTATTCCAAAAGCCAACGCCTTTCCCGATGTCGATTTACGATAACATCGCCTTTGGTGTGCGTTTGTTTGAAAAGCTGTCGCGTGCCGAGATGGATGAGCGCGTCCAGTGGGCATTAACCAAAGCGGCACTATGGAATGAATCAAAAGATAAGCTCCATCAGAGCGGCTACAGCCTGTCTGGTGGACAACAGCAGCGTTTGTGTATTGCGCGTGGAATTGCTATTCGCCCTGAGGTTTTATTGCTCGATGAGCCTTGCTCCGCGCTGGATCCGATTTCCACCAGCAAAATTGAAGAGCTGATCACCGAACTGAAAGAAGACTACACGGTAGTGATCGTAACGCATAACATGC
This sequence comes from Hafnia sp., assembly GCF_036648275.1. Classification (NCBI taxonomy): domain Bacteria; kingdom Pseudomonadati; phylum Pseudomonadota; class Gammaproteobacteria; order Enterobacterales; family Hafniaceae; genus Hafnia; species Hafnia sp. Next base: position 13,963 of record NZ_JAVXIQ010000018.1, read on the forward strand.
AGCAGGCTGCCCGTTGTTCAGACCATACCGCGTTTATGTATCTGGGCGAACTGATTGAATTTAGCGATACTGACACTCTGTTTACCTCTCCGGCGCAGAAGCAAACGGAAGATTACATCACTGGCCGTTACGGCTGATTACGGGACTTATCATGGATAATTTAAACCTAAACAAACATATTTCCGGTCAGTTTAACGCCGAGCTGGAGCACATCCGCACTCAGGTGATGACCATGGGCGGGATGGTTGAACAGCAGCTTTCAGATGCGATTACCGCTATGCACAACCAAGACGGTGAGCTGGCAAAACGCGTTATTGAAGGCGATAAAAAAGTTAACATGATGGAAGTGGCGATCGATGAGGCCTGTGTGAAGATCATCGCTAAGCGTCAGCCCACCGCCAGTGATTTACGTTTGGTCATGGCGATCATTAAAACGATCTCCGAGTTGGAGCGTATTGGTGACGTAGCCGATAAAATCTGCCGTACGGCGTTAGAGAAATTCTCTCATCAGCATCAACCGCTGTTGGTTAGCCTAGAGTCTCTGGGTCGCCACACCGTACAGATGCTGCATGACGTGCTGGATGCGTTCGCCCGTATGGATCTGGATGAGGCGGTGCGTATTTATCGTGAAGATAAAAAGGTCGATCAGGAATATGAAGGCATTGTGCGCCAGCTGATGACCTACATGATGGAAGACACGCGCACGATTCCAAGCGTTCTCACTGCGCTGTTCTGTGCGCGCTCCATTGAGCGTATTGGCGACCGCTGCCAGAATATCTGTGAGTTTATTTTCTACTTCGTTAAAGGGCAGGATTTCCGTCACCTTGGTGGTGATGAGTTAGATCAGCTGTTGGCGAAGGATGGGAATAAGCCGACTTGATGTAAGGGGAGTGTGCAGATCGTACATATAAATGCGGTATATGGTTTCGTTCGCCATTCTATAAGTAAGTTTCCATGAAACCACTGTTGTAGGCGAACGAGTCGGGTGCGCCAGCGCGCGCACCCAACACCCGCGCGCTTTTATCCGAGATGCCATTTCCGCTCCGGTTTGGTATCGCCCATCCAGGGCGCCCCAAACTCCGCCGGTACATCCCTGTACCGACGGCTCTCTCTACCAAGATTTAAACAATCAAAAGAATAAGAAGATAAAAATTTCTTTTGTCATTTTTGTGTTGAAAGAATGCATTTTAGAGCCGCCAGCAGGGATGCTGGTGGCAGGTCGAGGGCGTACAGGATGTACGCTCTGAGACCGGTCGGGCAAACGGCTCGGTAAAAAGCGCGTGAGTTGAGAGTCCCCGCGCAACGGGACTCTCATCGGACGCCTACGCCAGTTGTTTCATGGAAGTACTCATGCTGGCAGGCGGACGAAATATTACACCGCTCATACATATTCTTTCCTCTACTCCGCTAACACAGCTTTTCTTCTTACAACAAATTCATCTATCCATATCTTCTAATAGTATTTCCAGTTCTATGTGGGTTAAGCGTAATTTAATCCTGTCGCTAAAAATAAAGCCGCAAAAACATACTTCTGGGCACAATACTTTTAGGAGCTTTTCCATGAAGCAACGCGTTCTCGTTCTGTCCTTGTTAGCCAGCCTTTCCGCTGTTTCTGGTTTGGCTCATGCCGATAAACTCGATGATATTCAAAAGGCTGGCGTTGTGCGTATCGCCGTTTTTGATAGCAATCCACCGTTTGGTTATGTCGATCCACAAACCAAAAAGCTGGTGGGTTATGACGTAGACGTTGCCGATGCCATTGGTAAAGCATTGGGGGTGAAAGTTGAACTGCGCGCCACTAACCCTGCGAACCGAATTCCACTGTTAGCGTCTAAAAAAGTCGATTTGATCGCTGCGAACTTCACCATTACGCCAGAGCGCGCCAAAGAGGTGAATTTCAGCGTGCCGTATTTCCGTACTGGGCAAAAATTCATTGCCCACAAAGGCGTGTTGAAACAGCCTGACGATATCGCCAAGCTGCGTATCGGCGCTGATAAAGGCACCGTGCAGGAAATTACGCTACGCGACAAATACCCAACCGCTAAAGTGATCTCCTACGATGACACTCCGCTGGCATTTGCCGCACTGAGAAACGGCAACGTTCAGGCGATTACCCAAGACGATGCCAAATTGGTTGGGCTGTTAGCCAACGTACCGGAAGCAGCAAAAGCGGATTTTGAAATCTCACCTTTCAGCATCACCAAAGAGTATCAAGGCATTGGCTTGCCAAAAGGCGAAGATCGTCTGACGACTAAAGTGAATACCGTGTTGGAAGGTCTGGAGAAAGATGGTCAGGCCGAGAAGATTTACGATCGCTGGTTTGGCCCAGAAACAAAATCTGCCCAGCCACGTGGTGATTTTAAAATTGGCCCTGTTGATATCAGCAAGTCCTAATCAATTCTGAATAAGTGCGGCCGCGCTGCTGTGTCTAGGCGTGGTCGCATTTCCCGTATGACTTGGAATAGCCGTTATCGAGGCGGTTATTCCAAGTGGTTTGGGAATATCGCGATCGGTGAGCATGATGAACGGACAATCTTTTTACGATGTAATTCTGGCACCGCAGTATCTGCAATGGTTGTGGTCAGGATTTCTGATTACGCTGGTTATATCTGCGTGTACGGTCGTTCTTGCCACCTTGCTTGGCCTGATATTAGCGGCGTTGCGTGATAGTCCGCAGCGCTGGCTGAGCTTGCCTGTTGTAGCTTACAGCTCGGTTTTTCGCAACACGCCGCTGCTGGTTCAGCTCTTTTTCTGGTACTTCGGCGCAGGACAGCTTCTACCGTCCGTTGTGATGCAGTGGCTAAATACGCCGCATGAATGGGTGATCGGTGGATGGACTCTCGCATGGCCGTCGTTTGAGTTTTTGGCCGGTTTAGTTGGCCTAACGCTGTATTCCGCAGCGTTTATTTCTGAAGAGATCCGCGCAGGAATTCGCGGTGTGGCAAGTGGGCAAAAACAGGCCTCGCAGGCGCTAGGGCTAAGCCTTTGGCAGAGCATGCGTTATGTTGTGTTGCCGCAGGCGGTGAAGATAGCTATGCCGCCGCTATTAGGGCAGTACATGAACATCATCAAGAACTCTTCATTAACCATGGCCATCGGTGTGGCGGAGCTTTCGTATGCTTCACGGCAGGTAGAGACTGAAACGCTAAAAACATTCCAAGCGTTTGGCGTCGCAACCCTACTGTACGTTTTAATTATTGCGCTGATGGAAGGTTGGGGCATGTGGTACCAGCAGCGTCGCCGGATGCAGGAGCGCTATTAGAATGGATTTCACCGTTATTCATGACAACCTCAGCTATCTGCTGTGGGGACAATTTCCCGATGGTCCCTTAGGGGGCGCAGCGTTAACACTGGTAATGAGCCTGATTGCCGGGCTAATTTCTGCCGTGTTGGGCACGCTGTTGGGGATTTGCTTGGCGATGTCGCGGGGTTGGCTGGGTGCTGCCTTGGCAACGGTGCTAGGTTTTTTCCGCGCTATTCCGGTTATCATGCTGATCTTCTGGACTTACTTTCTCCTCCCAATCGTCTTTGGCGTTGATATCCCTGAGATCACCACGGTGGTTTGCGCGCTAGCGTTGATCGCCTCAGCCTATCTGGCTCATGCCGTTGCTGCTGGTATACATGCTGTAGGGCGTGGACAATGGCAGGCAGGGCTTTCTCTGGGGTTAAATCGCTGGCAGGTTTTGGGCAATGTGGTGTTGCCTCAGGCGCTGCGAATGATGGTGCCGTCGTTTATTAATCAATGGATTTCATTGATTAAGGATACTTCGCTGGCATATATCGTGGGTGTGAGCGAACTAACGTTCCTCGCTACGCAGGTTAACAACCGCAGCATGGTGTATCCGATGGAAGTGTTTATGTTTGTGGCGGGTGTCTATTTTGTGATGTGTCTTGCGCTGGATGTGGCTGCCAACCAGCTGAGTCGGCGTTTTACGTCGCAAAATATCGTAGTAAAACGCCGCTGGTGGCAGTTGAAACCTGCGTTACCGGCAAGCTAAAACTATTTGGTCAGCGACCAACCACGTTCACGCCATAACTCTGGTAGCAGGCTGAGATCGTCAAAAGAGGTCACCAGTGGATGCTCAATGACCGGATTATGGGCGTCGCCGCAGTAGTAGAACACCGGGATACCGGCGGCGATACCCGATTGCACGCCTGATGGTGAATCATCCACTAAAATACACTCTTTAATATTGACGCCCATCTCTTTGGCTGCGTGGAACATCAGGTCAGGGTCGGGCTTCCAGCTCTGAATATCGTAGCCGCTGTAGAGTCGGTCACCAAAATAGTCCAGCATTCCGGTTGAGCCCAATGAGTTCTGCATTTTGCTGACCGGTCCATTGGACGTGGTACACATCGGCACCGTTATCTGCGACAGCAACGATTCTGCATGGGGAATCGGCTTCAACTCAGTGGCAAATAGGCGAGCGACTTCGTCGCGGTAAATTTGCTCCATTTCATCACGATCGGACTCGAAAGCATGTTCTTGTTTGATACGATCGATGATCTCATACAGCTTAACGCCTTTGAATTCCTTGAAAACGCGATCCAATGACAGATGTACCCCGTAATGGGCGAACATATGAACGTAAGCTTTGCTGCACAGATATTCGCTGTCAACCAGCGTGCCGTCACAGTCGAAGAAAATACAATTGATAGATGTCATTGGGCTTCCTTGTTTTTCATGGCAAACGGCAGCCTAGCGCTGCCGTCGTCAGAGATAAACCAGTGCCCAGTTTAATCGCTTAAGGCAGAAAAGCGAGTCTCAGTAAATGCGAAGCGATCAACGTCAAACAACCCTAAGCTGGTTAATTTCAGTGAGGGAATAACCGGCAATGATAAAAATGCCATTTGAATAAACGGCTCATTTAGCGTCACGCCACAGTGGCGACAGGCATTTTTCAGATGGGTGATATCATCAGCGATCTCAGCCGCAGGTTTGTCACTCATCAAGCCTGCAATAGGCAGCGAAAGATGGCTTTTCACCTCACCTTCATCGGCAACGCATAAGCCGCCACCTTGTGAAATCAAATGATTAACGGCGATAGCCATATCGCGAGCGTGATGACCGATCACCACGATATTGTGGCTATCATGGCTTACGGTTGCCGCCATGGCTCCGCGTTTAAGGCCAAAGTTTTGCAGCAAACCTAAGGCGGGTGGTTTTTGATGACCGTAACGCTCCATGACCGCAATTTTGCAGACATCATCGTGATCGAAACGCTCGCCCTGCCAAATAACGGGAAGCTCGCAGGTAATCAGTTCATTTGGGATCACCTGTATTGCCCGATAGCGTTCGCCGACTTCCAATGGAAGCGTTAGCGCAGATTCATCAACCGGTGTGCGTTGAATAGTATTTTGCGTCGGTGGCTGGGTTTGCTGATATCGCTGCTCGCTCGTTGCGGTGAGTTGACGGCCATTAACCCGCTTTCCTCCAGCAATAACCTGCTGAATTTCAACCTGCTGCACATCATTGAGTAAAACGATATCCGCTCTTTTGCCCGGAGCAATAAGCCCCAGACGTTTTAAGCCGAAATGCCGTGCTGGAGACCAGCTTGCGACGCGATAGGCAACATGAACCGGTATGCTATGCTGATTAATTAGGCGATGAATGAGGGCGTTGATATGGCCTTCATGTGCAATTTCCCACGGGTTACGATCGTCGGTACAGAGCATGCATTGCGGGCTACTAAATTCAGTAATTAGCGGCGCTAGCGTATCCAGATTGCGCGCTGCGGAACCTTCTCGCATCATGAGCGCCATGCCCAGAGACAGTTTTTTACGCCCTTCTTGTAGCATGAGTGTTTCGTGGCAGTTTTCTACGCCAGCCGCGAGATACCCGTTAAGGTCTTTGCCGCTTAACATGGGGCTATGGCCATCAAGGGTTAAATGGCGAAAGGCATCCAGCTTGTCCATGATATCGCTGTCCCCAGCAATAACGCCGGGAAAATTCATCATTTCCGCTAGCCCAAGGACGTGCGAGTGATCGCGGTATTTCAGCATTTCATCTAAGGGAAACTCGGCTCCGTTGATGTCGCTACCCGCTAGCGCTGGCACACATGAGCTAATTTGCACAAACTGGTTTTGCTGAGCCTGTTCCGCGCAGCGTAAGAACCACTCTAATCCTTGCTTGCCCATCACGTTCACAATCTCGTGCGGGTCGCAGACGATGCTGGTGACGCCCAGCGGTAACGTTGCGCTTTCAAACGTTATTGGCGTCATCATGCTGGATTCGATATGCAGGTGAGAATCAATAAATCCTGGTACTGCAATAGCATTATTGGCATCAATCCTGTGATGGGCTACGGCACCGGCATAGGCAGGACCAACGCCAGCGATATTGGCGCCGCAAATAACAATAGGGCCTAGCAGTTCACCACCGTTTATCAGATCGAGGATACGAACATTGTCAATAATGCAGTCAGCTGCCTCATCGCCGCGTGAAACGGCTAGAAGGCGGATCATTTCTTCACGCGAAAGCGATTGCGTATGCTTATTATTTATCCCTTCCATGTTAATTCATGCTCCTTGAAATTGTTTTTATCATATTGATATTAATCTGTTTTTATTTATATGAACGCATTATATGAGAGCCTAAATAGGTCTACGTGACACCGCTCACTAAAATGACGAGTAAAAAAACATCTAGAAATCTGTGTGACGGGGATCATTATTTAGCGCTTTTGGTATAGGATACTCTCCCAAAGCCAATATCCATCCGGATTTAATAGAATGAATAATTCAACTTCAAACTCTGCTCAAGGGCAGGGGATGTTTGAGCGTGTCTTCAAATTGCAGGAGCATGGCACCACCGCAAGGACTGAGGTGATCGCCGGTATCACCACGTTTTTGACCATGGTGTATATCGTTTTCGTCAACCCGCAAATCCTCGGCGCTGCAGGTATGGATACACAGGCTGTATTCGTTACCACCTGCTTGATCGCTGCTTTCGGTAGTATTTTCATGGGCCTGCTGGCTAACTTACCGGTCGCGCTGGCTCCTGCTATGGGGCTGAATGCCTTCTTTGCCTTTGTCGTCGTTGGCGCTATGGGGCTGACATGGCAGGTTGGTATGGGTGCTATTTTTTGGGGTGCCGTTGGCCTATTGCTGCTGACTATTTTCCGCATCCGTTATTGGATGATTGCGAATATCCCGATGAGCCTGCGCGTGGGTATCACCAGCGGTATTGGTTTGTTTATCGCGATGATGGGCCTGAAAAATGCCGGAATCGTTGTGCCGAACAAAGATACGTTGGTTGCCGTTGGAAATCTGACTTCCCACAGCGTTTTGCTGGGCGCTTTGGGTTTCTTTATCATCGCGATTTTATCATCCCGTAGTTTCCATGCTGCCGTATTGGTGTCCATCGTAGTGACCACGCTTATCGGCTGGGCGCTGGGTGATGTGCAGTATTCCGGTTTGTTCTCTATGCCACCGAACGTGACCAGCGTTGTGGGTCAGGTAGATTTGTCTGGCGCGTTAAACATTGGTCTGGCGGGCGTGATTTTCTCCTTCATGCTGGTAAACCTGTTTGACTCATCTGGCACATTGATTGGTGTAACGGATAAAGCTGGGCTGGCGGATAAGAGCGGTAAATTCCCGCGTATGAAGCAGGCGCTGTATGTCGATAGTATCAGCTCCGTCGTGGGTTCTTTCATTGGTACGTCATCGGTGACGGCTTATATCGAAAGTACCTCTGGTGTTTCCGTGGGCGGCCGTACAGGCTTAACTGCGGTGGTCGTCGGCATTCTGTTCCTGCTGGTTATTTTCCTTTCACCGTTGGCGGGAATGGTTCCTGCTTATGCTGCGGCAGGCGCGCTGATTTATGTGGGCGTATTGATGACGTCTAGTCTGTCTCGCGTGAAGTGGGATGATTTGACTGAAGCCGTACCGGCGTTTATCACTGCGGTCATGATGCCGTTTAGTTTCTCGATCACGGAAGGTATCGCGCTTGGCTTTATCTCTTATTGCATCATGAAGTTAGGCACCGGCCGCTGGCGTGAAATTAGCCCATGCGTAGTGATTGTGGCGCTGCTGTTTGTGCTGAAGATTGTATTTGTTGATGCGCATTAATCGCGGTTGAAGTCAGCCCCTCTGATTATCCCGTTTGCTGGGATTAGCCTCTCTCTGAGAAGAGAGAGGCTGGGAAGGGGCTTTTAGTTCTGCTTACCCATTCACTTCTCTATCAATCAATTCTCTATCAATAACTTATCTATCAACCGACGCGGCGTACATAATCTGCAAATGCAGACAGCTGTTTGCCTAAGAACTCAATGGTTGAAGTATCCGTTAACGTGCCCTTCTGCTCATCCACTTTGCTCTGGATTACGCCACCCATAAACTCAGGTTTGTTCATCACCTGACAATCTAAGAACACCAAAATTTGGCGCAGATGGTATTGGCAGCGCGCACCGCCAACCGGTCCCATTGAGCTGGTTTGGATCGCCACAGGCTTTCCAGCTAACGGTTGATTTGGCAGACGAGAGATCCAATCGATAGCGTTTTTCAGACCACCCGGAACAGAATAGTTATATTCAGGGGTGACGATGATAACGCCATCAGCCTGACGAATTTGCTCGGCAATCGCCTCAATTTGAGCAGGGAAGCCTTCATCCTGTTGGCGATCTGCGTCATAGAGAGGGATATCGCGAATGGATGGCAACGCTTCAATGGTTACGCCTTGAGGCGCTAAATCTGGTAGCGCATTGGCGACGATCCCATTGTAGGAACCTTTACGTAGGCTACCGAGTAAAGTAACAATTTTCAGTGGTTTATCTGACATAAGTTCTCCATTTCTTGATGTAATATAACCGGATATGTAGAACTCATCTTAGATCAATAATCAATCATAGAGTAGATAAGTTGTTATCAGACTTATCATTTAAGCCGTTTGTATTGGCGTGTTGCTGGTAAAGCGCAAATAGGATGCGGACTCTTTTAGCTCAGCCTGCTTTTCTGCGGTGATATTGACCAGCTGGTTTTCTTCTTGATCCATCAACCAATAATTAAGCTGTCCCAACGTGGGCGATTTACTGCATGCCCACGCGATCTCGCCTTGTATCGCGCTAATGGTTTCGACCTGCGGCGTTACCGTTGAGCGCAGTTTTCCTGCGCCCGGTAAAAGGCGTAGCGTTTGCAAACCGCTGGTACCTAGCCCTGAGATCTTAAGAACCGATTCACGGATAGCCCAAAGCTGAGTTGTTGCTTCCAAGCGATCGGCTTGCCCATCGATCCAAATTTTTTCGCCGCTGGTAATATACTGTTGCTGAAGATGAATAAAGCCGCCCTGACGCGCTCGGATAATTTCGACGTCCATACCGACTTTCCCGTTGGTGCCAAGCATCAATGCGATGACGCTACCAGCGTACCCCAGGCTAAAGTCGGGAAGTGTTGGATCAACAAAGCACGGCCTTCCGCTGGGCGCAACGGCCAAGCGCGGTAATTTTTCATAGCCATAAAGCTGAAACATGAGCTCTGCAAGCAATGCTCGGCCATGCAAAAAACGTTCACGGCGTTTAGGCGAGTAGTGAAGCGAGGTGGTGATCAGATCGTCTGTGAGACGATGCACGTTTAAAGGCTGGTTGGATAGGTACCACCAAGCAAAATGATTATCCATAGTCGCTCCCTGATTTACGGATGAATTGGTGGATATACCCGTGATATTTCAAGCTGCATTTTTATTGGCCTCGTGACTTGTCGCCTCAGTGCAGCTCGAATTATTTAGGGTATATACGTAACGTACTAACTATAGCGTAAGCTTTTTTTGCTCATGAGATTATTTATCTTCGTCGAATATTTAGTAACTCGATTTTGTATGAACTGTGCAACAGCGCACTGATTTCGCTAATAAATTTAACGCTGACTATGACCTTAAACGATTATGTTTTGTAAATATCAAGTAGAACAAGGGGTTGGAATGGTGATGCAAAAGAAGTCTTAAACGAGGGATCGGCCTGCTGGTTTTGCTGGCTCTGATTATCCTTTTACATAACAGCCCCCTAGCTGACGTGTTATCGCACGTTGAGGCGTTACAACAGTGGGTGAGTTCGCATGGCTGGTGGGGCGTTTTGGCTTACATTCTTTTGTTTGTTATCACTTCACTTTTCCTATTCCCTGGAAGCGTGCTAGTCATCGCCGGAGGTGTCGTTTTCGGGGTATTTTACGGAACGATCATCTCATTATTTGCCGCTACGCTGGCTTCTTCGCTCTCATTTTTAGTCGCTAGATATTTAGGCCGCGCTTGGTTATTACGCCGCTTTGGTGGAAATCAAAAATTTGAGCAGATTGAGCGTGGTATTCAGCGCTATGGCGTGGATTTTTTGATTTTTACCCGCTTGATTCCGCTTTTTCCCTACAACATTCAAAACTATGCTTATGGATTAACGGCGATTTCTTTTTGGCGCTACAGCGTGGTTTCCTGTCTAACCCTTCTGCCGGGAACGTTCATATTCACGTTTATGGCCAGTGAATTGGCTGAAAATGGGATTACGCTAAATGTAACGTTAAAACTCTTCTTGTGCGGCGCGCTGTTGTTTGTTTTGACACAGCTAACGCGTAACGTTTTCAGGAAACGATTTGCGAAAAAATAAAACCCGCCACTGGCGGGTTTTTGAGCAGAAGTGATCACTTACCAATGCAGAAACTAGAGAAAATACGGCCCAGTAAATCATCTGAGGTGAACTCGCCGGTAATCTCACTGAGCGCTTGCTGAGCAAGACGCAGCTCTTCAGCCAGTAATTCACCTGCATAAGCACTTACAAGCTGTTCTTTGCCCTGTTCAAGGTGTTCTGCGGCGGTTTCAAGCGCCTGAAGGTGACGGCGACGGGCTAAGAACCCACCTTCCATGTTGCTGGTAAAGCCCATGCTCTGCTTGAGATGGTCGCGCAGGACGTCGATGCCTTCACCGGTTCGCGCAGAGAGCCTAATAAGTGAGTAACCATTTACTTCGCTGAGCCCCAGCGCTTCGCCGGTCATGTCGGCTTTGTTACGGACTACGGTGATCGGCAACGTTTTTGGCAAACGAGCCATAAACTCAGGCCAGATGCTGGCAGGTTCAATGGCGTCAGTTGTGGTGCCATCAACCATGAACAGTACGCGGTCGGCTTGTTCGATCTCATTCCATGCACGTTCGATACCGATGCGTTCAACTTCATCGCTGGCTTCGCGTAAACCTGCGGTATCAATGATGTGCAGCGGCATGCCGTCGATATGAATGTGTTCACGTAGGACGTCACGCGTGGTACCTGCGATGTCGGTTACGATAGCGGCTTCACGTCCTGCCAGTGCGTTTAGTAGGCTGGATTTACCGGCGTTCGGGCGGCCAGCAATCACCACTTTCATCCCTTCACGCAGCAAACTTCCCTGACGTGCTTCGGCACGCACGGCCTGTAGCTCTCCCATAACTCCATTTAGCTGCGCTTCAATTTTACCGTCTGAGAGAAAATCGATCTCTTCGTCGGGGAAGTCGATAGCGGCTTCAACAAAGATACGCAGATGAGTCAGCGCTTCTACCAGCTGATTCACGCGATTAGAGAATGCGCCTTGAAGTGAATTTACCGCCGAGCGGGCAGCCTGTTCGGAGCTGGCATCGATGAGGTCGGCAATTGCTTCGGCCTGCGCTAAATCGAGTTTGTCATTGAGAAAGGCGCGTTCAGAGAACTCTCCCGGGCGGGCAATGCGAACTTCTGGCATCTGTAGAATGCGTTTTAGTAGTAGATCGAGGATAACGGGGCCGCCATGTCCTTGCAGTTCAAGAACGTCTTCACCGGTGAAAGAATTTGGGCCGGGGAAGTACAACGCGATCCCCTGATCCAGCACGCTGCCATCGGTATCTTTAAACGGTAGATAATCTGCATAGCGTGGCTTAGGTAATTTACCCAGCAATGCCATAGCGACTTCTTTAGCCTGACGTCCTGATACGCGCAGAATGCCTACGCCGCCGCGTCCCGGAGGGGTTGCTTGGGCAACGATGGTGTCGGATTGGCTCATAGTCATACTCTCTCGTTACTAAATTGAAATACGTACCCACCATAGACCTTCATGCTGAGACGACGATAGGTCAATGAGGTCATAAAACAGGGCATAAAAAAAGGCGGTCAATTGACCGCCTTACTCAACTCATATCATCACGTGGATTATGATTTTTTCTTGTCGCGGCTGTGTAGGCCACGTTTCTCAAGACCACGGTAGATCAGCTGTTGCTGGAGGATGGTCACCAGGTTGCTGACGATATAGTACAGCACCAGACCTGATGGGAACCACAGGAAGAACACCGTGAAGATGACAGGCATAAACGTCATAATCTTCTGCTGCATCGGGTCAGTGACTGTGGTTGGCGACATCTTCTGAATGAAGAACATCGTGATACCCATCAGAATTGGCAAGATGTAGTACGGGTCTTGTGCAGCCAAGTCATGGATCCACAGCGCGAATGGAGCCTGACGCAGTTCTACTGAGCCCATCAGCATGTAATACAGTGCCAAGAAGATTGGCATCTGGATGACGAGCGGTAGACATCCACCCAGTGGGTTAACTTTCTCTGACTTGTACAGCGCCATCATTTCTTGGCTCATGCGCTGTTTGTCATCACCAATGCGTTCACGCATTGCCGCCAGTTTTGGCTGCAGCATACGCATTTTCGCCATGGAGGTGTACTGCGCTTTAGTCAGCGGGTACATGATGCCACGAACGATGAAGGTGATAACGATAATCGAGAAGCCCCAGTTACCGATAAAGCTGTGGATGAACTGCAGCAGCTTAAACAGTGGCTGAGAAATGAACCACAACCATCCGTAGTCTACGGTCAAGTCCAAGTGTGGTGCCACGGCAGCCATATCACTCTGGATTTCAGGACCAACCCACAGGGTTGCGTTCAAGTTTTTCTCGGTACCCGGAGCAACAACGACAGGTTCAGCTTTAAAGCCAATCGTCGAGAGTCCGTTACCCAGATTAGCGGTATAGAACTGGTTAGTACCGTTTGTCTCTGGGATCCATGCGGTTGCAAAGTACTGCTGCAACATGGCAACCCAACCGCCTTTAGTGGTGATATTCAGCGGGTCTTTATCAAACGCGTACTTCTGATATTTATCATCGCTTGAAGAGTAAGCCGCACCACGGAAGGTGTGCAGAGCAAAGTTGCTGCTGCCGGTATCTTTGTGTTTTGGCAGGTCAATAGACTGCTTCAACTGACCGAACAGAGTCAGATCCAACGGCTGTGCGCTGGCGTTCTTAACTTTGTAGTCCACGCCAATGGCATAGTCACCGCGTTTAAGAACGAAGGTCTTGGTATAGACCACGCCGTCTTTCGCCGTGTACGTCAAAGGAATACGCAGCTCGTCCTGACCATTGACCAGTTCGAAGCTGGTTTGATCGGCGGCGTACAGAGGACGGTCACCGTTAGCTGGATTGTCTGGACCATTTTTACCTGTCAGGCCGCTTTGAGCCTGATAGATGAAGTTTGGTGTAGTTTCTAACAGCTGGAAAGGCTGGTCAGAACCTAAAGTAGCTGGATACGCCAACAGGTTAGCCTGTTCGATATCACCACCACGGGTGTTAATGGTCAAAGACAGCACATCAGTCTTAACCGTAATTAGTTTACCCTGGCCACTTTCTGGCACAGCCTGGCTGGATGCATCGGCTGTCGTGGTGTTCGCGGTCTGTCCTGCGGTCTGAGCGGTTGGCTGCGGATTGTTATCCGTTTGCCATGCTTGCCAGATCATGAAAGACACGAACAGCAGAGCGATGAGGAGTAGATTGCGTTGCGAATCCATCTTAATGTTCTCTGTTATCGTCAGTTTTCGGCGGCACGGGATCATCACCACCTGGGTTCAATGGGTGGCATTTTAATACGCGTTTCAGTGTCAACCAACTGCCTTTTATCATCCCAAACCTGCTCAATGCCTCAATTCCGTACTGTGAGCAGGTTGGTCTGAAACGACAATGCGGTCCGAGCAGCGGACTAATGAAAAGCTGATACCCGCGTATCAGCTTTATTAGGATACGCGAGCTTGCCGACAATGACGACGCCATAACTTTTCCAAAATCTCTGTCAGCGCCCGATTATCGAGCTCCTGAACCCCTTTTTTAGCAATTACCACAAAATCCATGGCAGGCAGCGAATGTTGGCTTAAACGGAAGCTCTCACGCGTTAGGCGTTTGATCCGGTTACGCTCATGCGCACGCTTGACATATTTTTTGGCGACTGTAAGACCGATGCGGGGATACCCCAGCGTGTTCATACGGCCGAGTATGGTAATTTGAGGAGTGCCGGCTCGTTGCGGTTGCTGGAAGACGAAATTGAAATGATTGGGAGTTAACAAACGTAACTCCCTAGGAAATGCTAGCTTAACCACAGAGGGTTAGCTTTATTACTTAGAAACGGTCAGACGAGTACGGCCTTTCGCACGACGGCGGGCCAGAACCAGACGACCATTTTTGGTTGCCATACGAGCACGGAAACCGTGTGAACGGTTACGTTTCAATACGGACGGTTGGAAAGTGCGTTTCATAGCGATTTCTACCTAAACTTAAATAATTACTGATCAGTAAACGCGTTTGGCTACTCGGCGTGAGAACGACCGACGCCTCAATCGCATATATAAAGAGGCGGGATTGTAATAATTGTACAGTCCTGAGTCAATTCTCATCGCAAGATAGCTCAACCGAATTTCACTAACGTGAGCCTCAATCACCGTCGCATCCCTAAATAGTCCCTAAGAGATACATAGGTTTGAGGCCTGTAAAAGTGACGAAAAAAAATCACTAAACAGAACTCAGGCGCAACGCGTGGGTGGGAAATTATACGGACTCCCTATCAAAGCGCAAGGATCTAACCAAGATCCTTCTTGATAAAGTGTAGATCCGTGATGAATTTATCACCCGCAAAATCTGAAAATAGTGGATCTGTGGGCTGTTTAACGCTGGACAAATCGCTTAAAAGCTTAAACTCCCTTTCTGAATGTTGCCTGTGGATAAAAACGATCTAATCTGTGCAGAAGGGGAGGATCTTCTGTGTGATTTAGGCTATGATCCGCCATTCCGATTGCGATCCAGATCTCTGGTGCATTGGAGATAATGAAATTTATTACATCGCATTTAAAAGCGATTCGTATGTGATGGTTTGCTTGTGGGTAACCTGTTTATGATCTTTTCATTTATTAAGATCTCAGCATCTTTTGTGCGGAACAGTGCCTTGACGAGGTTCAAACGATCACGTGCGTCAAAAAAAGTCAGTCTAAGTATCCTATTCATTTCTTTTTGATCTTGTTCGAGTGGAGTCCGCCGTGTCACTTTCGCTTTGGCAGCAGTGTCTTGCCCGATTGCAGGATGAGTTACCTGCCACAGAATTTAGTATGTGGATCCGTCCTTTACAGGCGGAACTGAGTGACAACACCCTGGCGCTGTATGCTCCTAACCGTTTTGTATTGGATTGGGTTCGTGACAAATATCTCAACAATATCAATGGATTGTTGAATGATTTTTGTGGCAGCGATGCGCCGGTTTTACGTTTTGAAGTTGGCACCAAACCTGCAATGGCTATTCCGGCACAAAGCCCGGTTATGGCCAGTGTTTCTGCGCCTGTTATTCAGACCGCGGCTCGCAGTATTGCACCTATGCGTCCTAGCTGGGATAACTCACCGGCGCAGCCTGAACTGTCTTATCGCTCGAATGTAAATCCTAAGCATACGTTCGATAACTTTGTTGAGGGTAAGTCTAACCAACTGGCCCGCGCGGCGGCGCGTCAGGTGGCTGATAACCCTGGCGGAGCCTATAACCCGCTATTTTTATATGGCGGCACTGGTTTAGGTAAAACTCACCTTTTGCACGCGGTGGGAAATGGCATTATGGCGCGTAAAGCCAATGCCAAAGTGGTGTATATGCACTCTGAGCGTTTCGTTCAGGATATGGTTAAGGCCCTGCAAAATAACGCGATCGAAGAGTTTAAACGCTACTATCGTTCTGTTGATGCTCTGCTTATCGATGATATTCAATTTTTTGCGAATAAAGAGCGCTCGCAGGAAGAGTTCTTCCATACCTTTAACGCACTGCTTGAAGGCAATCAGCAAATCATTCTGACGTCAGACCGCTATCCAAAAGAGATCAATGGCGTGGAAGATCGCCTGAAATCGCGCTTTGGTTGGGGATTGACCGTCGCTATCGAGCCGCCAGAATTAGAAACGCGCGTCGCTATTCTGATGAAAAAAGCCGATGAAAATGATATTCGCCTGCCGGGTGAAGTCGCCTTTTTCATCGCCAAGCGTCTACGCTCTAATGTACGTGAGCTCGAAGGCGCACTGAATCGCGTCATTGCGAATGCCAATTTTACCGGCCGCGCAATTACCATCGATTTCGTGCGTGAAGCATTGCGCGATCTGCTCGCTTTGCAGGAAAAATTAGTCACTATCGATAATATTCAGAAGACAGTCGCTGAGTATTATAAAATCAAGGTGGCAGATTTACTGTCTAAACGCCGTTCCCGCTCGGTTGCTCGCCCACGCCAGATGGCGATGGCGCTGGCAAAAGAGCTGACCAACCATAGCTTGCCGGAAATTGGTGATGCATTTGGTGGTCGTGACCATACTACGGTCTTGCATGCCTGTCGTAAGATTGAACAGCTGCGTGAAGAAAGCCACGACATCAAAGAAGATTTTTCTAATTTAATCAGAACGTTGTCATCCTAATCAAATAACAGTCATCGTAGCGATATGAAATTTATTGTTGAACGTGAACATCTGCTAAAGCCGTTGCAACAGGTAAGCAGCCCGCTGGGTGGCCGACCAACGTTGCCTATTCTTGGTAATCTGCTGTTGCAGGTTGAAGACGGCCATCTATTGCTGACAGGCACCGACCTTGAAATGGAAATGATCGCCCGTGTTCCTCTTGCTCAAGAGCATGAGACGGGTGCGACAACGGTTCCTGCGCGTAAGTTTTTTGATATTTGCCGTGGCCTACCAGACGGTGCGGAAATCACCGTGATATTGGATGGCGACCGCATGTTGGTTCGCTCTGGACGTAGCCGCTTCTCGCTGTCTACGCTGCCTGCCGCTGACTTCCCTAATCTGGATGATTGGCAGAGCGAGGTAGAATTTACTCTGCCTCAGGCAACGCTGAAAAAGCTGATTGAAGCCACGCAGTTCTCAATGGCTCATCAGGACGTGCGTTATTATCTGAACGGTATGCTGTTTGAGACCGAAGGTGAAGAGCTACGTACCGTCGCGACCGATGGACACCGGCTTGCCGTTTGCTCCATGCCTATTGGCCAGAGTTTACCGAGTCATTCGGTGATCGTGCCGCGTAAAGGCGTCATGGAGCTGTCTCGTTTGTTAGATGGTGGTGAAACACCGCTACGCCTGCAAATTGGCAGCAATAACATTCGTGCTCACGTGGGTGACTTCATCTTTACCTCCAAGCTGGTTGATGGCCGTTTCCCTGATTATCGCCGCGTATTGCCGAAGAATCCGGACAAAACGCTAAAAGCTGGCTGTGACGAACTCAAGCAAGCATTTGCGCGTGCAGCGATTTTATCGAATGAAAAATTCCGTGGTGTTCGCCTCTATGTCAGCCATAACCAGCTGAAAATTACTGCGAATAACCCAGAGCAGGAAGAAGCGGAAGAAATTCTGGATGTGAATTACGAAGGCACCGATTTAGAAATTGGTTTCAACGTAAGTTACGTTCTGGATGTCCTCAACGCACTCAAGTGTGAAGACGTGCATATGTTACTAACTGACTCCGTATCCAGCGTTCAGATTGAAGACGCGGCGAGCCAGTCAGCAGCCTACGTAGTCATGCCAATGCGCTTATAACCATACCCGTCATACTTCGCGCTGCACGTGCGTTGGCTGCCTTCGCTCACCCCAGTCACTTACTTGTGTAAGCTCCTGGGGATTTGCTCAGTTGTCGCCTTCTTGCAACTCGAATTATTTAGGGTATACGAATGCTGGCTTTGCACGGAATAGCTTTTGATGGCTTTAACGCGTCTGACGATCCGCGATTTTCGCAATATTGAATCTGCGGACCTCTCTCCTGCTGAGGGGTTCAACTTTCTGGTCGGTGCCAACGGTAGCGGAAAAACCAGTGTGCTCGAGGCCATTTATACGCTTGGGCACGGGCGGGCTTTTCGTAGTTTGCAGGCGGGAAGAGTGATCCGCCATGACCAGAATGAGTTTGTTCTACATGGTCGTATTGATACCGGTGCCGAACGCGAGTTGTCTGTCGGGCTTAGTAAAAGCCGTGCCGGTGATAGCAAAGTGCGTATTGATGGCAGCGATGGCCATAAAGTGGCTGAGCTGGCGCAGATGTTGCCGATGCAGCTTATTACGCCAGAAGGTTTTACCTTATTGAATGGCGGGCCAAAATTTCGGCGCGCTTTTCTCGACTGGGGCTGCTTTCATAGCGATCCCGGTTTCTTTGTTGCCTGGAGCAACCTCAAGCGTCTGCTAAAGCAGCGCAATGCGGCGTTAAGACAGGTAACCCGCTATGGACAACTACGTCCATGGGATCAGGAACTGATCCCGCTGGCAGAACGTATCAGCCAATTGCGAGCGCAATATAGCGCAGCGATTGCCGAAGATATCAGCGCAACATGCGCGCAGTTCTTGCCTGAATTTGCACTGACGTTTTCTTTCCAGCGTGGCTGGGATAAAGAGAGCGATTACGGAGAGTTGCTAGAGCGTCAATTTGAACGCGATAGAGCTCTGACCTATACCGCGGTTGGTCCACACAAGGCAGATTTCCGCATCCGGGCAGAAGGTACACCGGTTGAGGATTTGCTGTCGCGTGGGCAACTGAAGTTACTGATGTGCGCGCTGCGTTTGGCACAGGGTGAATATCTTACCCGCCACAGCGGTCGCCGTTGCCTTTACCTTATCGATGATTTTGCTTCTGAGCTGGATACGGGTCGCAGACGTTTATTAGCCGACCGATTGAAAGCCACTGGCGCACAGGTTTTTGTGAGTGCGGTGAGTGCAGAACAGGTCTCCGATATGGTTGATGAAAAGGGCAAGATGTTCCGCGTGGAACAGGGTAAAATAGCGGTTTAATCACAGTTTTTTAATGAGCGAGAAAGGCTGATGTCAAATACTTATGACTCCTCAAGTATCAAGGTATTAAAAGGGCTGGACGCCGTGCGTAAACGCCCGGGCATGTACATCGGTGATACCGATGACGGCACCGGTCTGCACCATATGGTATTCGAGGTGGTGGACAACGCGATTGACGAGGCGCTCGCTGGCTACTGTAAAGACATTATCGTTACCATCCATAGCGACAACTCAGTGTCGGTACAGGATGATGGCCGTGGTATTCCTACTGGCCTGCACGAAGAAGAAGGTGTGTCTGCTGCTGAAGTTATCATGACCGTGCTGCACGCCGGTGGTAAGTTCGATGATAACTCTTATAAAGTTTCCGGTGGTCTGCATGGCGTTGGTGTTTCCGTAGTTAACGCCCTGTCTGAAAAATTGGAATTGGTTATTCGCCGTGAAGGTAAAGTTCACGAGCAGACCTATGCGCACGGTGTTCCCCAGTTCCCGCTGAAAGTGGTTGGTGATACTGAAATTACCGGTACCACCGTACGTTTCTGGCCAAGCCTGCAGACATTCTCTAACCATACCGAATTCCAGTACGATATTCTGGCTAAGCGCCTACGTGAGCTCTCCTTCTTGAACTCCGGTGTGTCTATTCGTCTGCGCGACAAACGTGACAACCGTGAAGATCATTTCCACTATGAAGGCGGTATCAAAGCGTTCGTAGAGTATCTGAATAAAAATAAAACTCCGATCCATCCAAACGTGTTCTATTTCTCAACCGTGAAGGATGATATCGGCGTTGAAGTTGCGCTTCAGTGGAACGATGGTTTCCAGGAAAACATCTACTGCTTTACCAACAACATTCCACAGCGTGATGGTGGTACCCATCTGGCCGGTTTCCGTGCTGCGATGACCCGTACCCTGAACAGCTATATGGAAAAAGAAGGCTACAGCAAGAAAGCCAAAGTTAGCGCCACCGGTGACGATGCGCGTGAAGGTTTGATTGCGGTGGTTTCTGTTAAGGTTCCAGATCCTAAGTTCTCATCTCAGACCAAAGACAAACTGGTTTCTTCTGAGGTTAAAACTGCCGTTGAAACGCAGATGAATGAACTGCTGGCTGAATACCTGCAAGAAAACCCAGGCGATGCCAAAATCGTTGTGGGCAAAATTATTGATGCTGCGCGCGCGCGTGAAGCGGCCCGTAAAGCTCGTGAAATGACTCGTCGTAAAGGTGCGTTGGATTTAGCCGGTCTGCCGGGCAAACTGGCCGACTGTCAGGAACGCGATCCTGCCCACTCTGAACTGTACTTAGTGGAAGGGGACTCTGCGGGCGGCTCTGCAAAACAGGGGCGTAACCGTAAGAATCAGGCGATCCTGCCGCTGAAAGGTAAAATCCTGAACGTTGAGAAAGCGCGTTTCGATAAAATGCTTTCTTCTCAGGAAGTTGCCACGCTGATTACCGCACTGGGTTGTGGTATCGGTCGCGACGAATATAACCCTGACAAGCTGCGTTATCACAGCATCATCATCATGACCGATGCCGACGTCGATGGCTCGCACATTCGTACGCTGCTATTGACCTTCTTCTATCGTCAGATGCCAGAAATTATCGAACGTGGTCATGTATTTATTGCTCAGCCTCCGCTGTATAAAGTGAAGAAAGGTAAGCAAGAACAGTACATTAAAGATGACGACGCGATGGATCAGTATCAGCTTTCTATCGCTTTGGATGGCGCTGAACTGCACATCAATGCCGATGCGCCAGCGATGTCTAACGAGCATTTAGAGAAGTTGGTGACCGAGCACTATCAGGTTCAAAAACTGATTGGTCGTATGGAGCGCCGTTATCCTAAGGCGTTGCTGAACCAGCTGATTTATCATCCAACGCTGGTAGAAGCCGATCTTGGCGATCAGGCTAAAGTGCAGCAGTGGATTGAATCACTGGTAAATACGCTGAACGAAAAAGAAGTTCACGGCAGCACCTACTCTGCAATTGTGACTGAAAACCGTGAGCGCCAGATGTTTGAGCCGTCGCTGCGTATTCGTACTCACGGGGTTGATACCGATTATCCTCTAGACTTCGAATTCATTCACGGTGCGGAATATCGCCGCATTTGTAACTTGGGTGGTACGCTGCGCGGTCTGATCGAAGAAGATGCGTTTGTTATGCGTGGTGAACGTCGCCAGCCAATTACCAGCTTCGAACAGGCGCTGGAATGGTTGGTGAAAGAGTCCCGTCGTGGCCTCGCTATCCAGCGTTACAAAGGTCTGGGTGAAATGAACCCTGAGCAGCTGTGGGAAACCACCATGGATCCGCAGAGCCGTCGTATGCTGCGTGTTACTGTGAAAGATGCTGTGGCCGCTGACCAGCTATTCACCACATTGATGGGCGATGCGGTTGAACCTCGTCGTGCATTTATTGAAGAGAATGCGCTGCGTGCAGCAAACCTAGACTTCTAATCCTAAAGAAGTTAGCGAGAAGGGACGATTTATCGTCCCTTTTTTTATGTATTTGATCCTCATTTTTACCTCGCATAAGCAATGACAACCTGGCCTAGATTGATTACCGTTACACTATTATTCTGACCCGAAGGGAAAATGTGATGTCGATTAAATTGATTGCCATAGATTTGGATGGAACCCTACTTAATAACGATCGGATGGTTGCTCCTGCGGTGAAACAGGCTATTTTGGCGGCTAAAGCGCAAGGCGTGCATGTGGTGTTAGCGACCGGACGTCCATTTATCGGCGCTCAGCAATATCTGCGTGAATTGGAGTTGGATACCGCCGGATGCTACTGCCTCTGCAACAATGGTGGTCTGATTGTTCATGCCGAAAACGGGGAACCTTTATTTGAAACCCTGCTTGATAATGCCGACTATTTATATCTCGAATCGCTATCGCGTCAGGTCGGTTCGCATTTTCACGCGCTCGATCACCACAAGCTATATACGGCTAACCGTGACGTCAGCAAATATACCGTTCATGAATCGTTTATTACCGGCATTCCTCTGCATTTCTGCCCAGCAGATGAAATGGATAAAAGCATTCGCTTCCCAAAAGTGATGATGATCGACCATCCTGAAGTGCTTGATGCGGCGATTGCTCGCATTCCAGCTGAAGCGTATGAACGCTATACCATGATGAAAAGCAGCCCTTATTTTCTTGAAGTATTGAACAAAGATGCAGACAAAGGGAAAGGCATTGCTCGTTTGGCGCAATATCTGAATATCCCACGCGAAAACGTAATGTGCATTGGTGATCACGGTAATGACTTAGCCATGGTGGAATACGCCGGCGTTGGTGTTGCCATGGGTAACGCCGAGCCGGCAATTAAAGAAGCTGCCCAATTTGTTACCACAACGAATCAGGAAGATGGCGTGGCTATCGCCATTAACAAATTTGTCTTCGGGAAATAAAATACTTATTTAGCCTTTCATGATAACTAAGCCGCAGAATATTGGTTTTGAGCTTCTCGGCACGTTACCTTACAGCCGAATGAATCATGAAGGTTAGGATTCGCCGACAGGGATGTCGGCGAAAGAACGGAGGAGCCAGGATGGCGATTGCCGTTCGTTCCGTTAAAACCGTAATGATGAAATGAGGGAACCCGCGGAGCGGGCTGGAAGGTGGTGCCAAGCCGAGGTGTTGGAGGGCGGCGATTGGCCCTCCAACTCGGACGCCTGCACGGAGGTGATGTAATACTTGGTGCTATAGGCGTTCGAAACCTTTCACGGAGGCTTTATGCTACGGCCTTCAAATAATTATCCAACACGATGTTTTTACCGCGCAGAACAACCGCAATTTTTTTGTCCTGATATTCAGCTGCTAAGGCAACACCTGCGGCCCCTTCAATCATCCCGCGATCGGTCACAGCAATAAGCTTCATGGCCCGTTTGATCTCTTCTTCGCTGACCAACACCCAATGACTTCTGTTTGCGGTGAGAGTGTTTTAGCCACGGCGTAAAATGAATTCGTATTGTCTATTTTGTGATCCAAATTGTAGTACCAAATTTAAGTTTGATACTACAATGGTGCAGCGGTTATGAGGTGATGTTTTGGTTTTGTACTGCATTAGCGCAGTTATTTTGCTCACTTGACGGTAAAGTAGGAGGAACGTTACGAGCCTCCAAGTGGAAAATTATGAACAAGACTGAATTGAGTAAAACCGATCGCATTATTGCTGAGATTGGTCAGCAGATTATCAGTGGGAAGTATGTGCCTGGCTCATCTCTGCCGTCAGAAGCTGAGATGTGTGAGGAGTTCCAAACCTCACGCAACATTATTCGTGAAGTGCTTCGAGCGCTTACGGCGAAACGGTTGGTTGAGGTGAAGCGCTATCGCGGTGCCTTTGTAGCTGCGCGTAATCAATGGAACTACTTGGATACAGACGTGCTGCAGTGGGTACTTGCTAATGATTATGACCCTCGTCTGATTAGTGCATTGAGTGAGGTGCGTAATTTGGTAGAACCTTCGATTGCTCGCTGGGCTGCTGAGAGAGCAACCTCCAGCGAACTCGCGGCAATAGAGGCCGCGCTAAATGATATGAATCAGCATCACCAAGATTTTAATGCATTTAACGAGGCTGATATTCGCTTCCACGAAGCCGTATTGTCCTCTGTGCATAACCCTGTTTTACAGCAGTTAAATGTGGCAATCAGCTCACTACAACGGGCGGTTTTTGAGCGTACGTATATGCCCGATGAAGGCAATATGCCGAGAACACTGCGCGAGCATCAGGCTTTGTACGATGCGATTCGTCATCAGAATGCGGATGCAGCAGAACAGGCGGCGCTTGCAATGATTGCGAGTTCGACGAGGAGATTAAAGGATGAGACATGAATGAAAGCTTTATAGCGATTGATTGGGGATCGACCAATCTCCGAGCATGGATTTATAAGCAAGGGTTATGCATGGATTCTCTTAATTCAGAATCTGGCGTAACCCGTTTGCAAGGGCAAACTCCGCAGCAGGTTTTTGCTCGCCTCATGCAGCCATGGTTTCAAGATTATGGCGAGTTGCCCACGTTGATGGCTGGAATGGTGGGGAGCAATGCAGGATGGCAAGCGGCTCCTTATCTCCCTTGCCCTGTTTCACTGGGTGAAATTGCTCATCATCTTACCGCCGTCCATTCACCGAATATGCCCGATATCCGCATTATTCCGGGGCTATGTATCGATCGCCCTGACAATTCCAACGTGATGCGGGGAGAGGAAACACAGCTTATCGGTGCGCATAAAATACATGCATCCTCTCGTTATGTTATGCCTGGTACCCACAGTAAATGGGTACATCTGTCGGATGACTGCGTTGATGATTTCCGCACGGTGATTACCGGTGAGCTGCACTATTTACTTTTACAACACGGCCTTATCGGTGTGGGTATTGGTGAACAATTGGCTTCTCCAGAGGCGTTCCAGCAGGGAATGGAAATAGGATTCAATGACGCCAATATTTTGCGCTGTTTATTTGAAACACGTGCCGCGCATCTGCTGGGAAGAAGAGATAAAAGCACGGTGAGCGATTGGTTGTCCGGCATATTAATTGGCAATGAAGTCGCCCAGATGCAGCAGGATTACGCATTGAGCTCCCACGATGATATTACGCTGATCGGTAGCCAAAAATTGACCGAGCGTTATGCACTGGCATTGAAATTCGCCGGTATAAATTACCAAGCGATTGAAGGGGATATTGCGTTTCAGGCTGGGATAAGGAGTGTTGCAAATGTCTTGGGTTACTAAACTGCCGTTGATTGCCATCTTGCGCGGGATTAAGCCGCAAGAGGTTGAAGCACATATCACCGCGTTATTAGACGCTGGATTTGATGCCATAGAGATCCCGCTAAATTCACCGGAGTGGGAAAAAAGTATCGCACTGGCGGTGACGCTTTTTGGACACCAAGCGCTGATCGGTGCGGGTACTGTATTAAAACCAGAACACGTTGAGCGGTTACATACGCTGAACAGCAAGCTGGTTGTGACGCCAAACACTGAGCCTGATGTTATCCGCCGTGCGGTTGAGTGCCAGATGTTGGTCTGTTGCGGATGCGCCACGGCAACAGAAGCGTTTCATGCAATAGATGCAGGCGCGCAGGCGTTAAAAATTTTTCCTTCGGCGGCATTTGGCCCTGATTATGTGAAAGCGCTTAAAGCGGTTCTTCCCGCTGAAATTCCCGTGTTTGCCGTTGGTGGCGTTACGCCGGAAAACTTACATGAATATCTTAACGCGGGCTGTATTGGTGCGGGTTTAGGCGGTGATTTGTATCGTGCAGGGCAGAGCGTAGAGCGAACCGCTCAGCAAGCAAAGGCTTTCGTGAAAGCATATAAGGATGCAATACAATGAAAATTACTAAATTAACCACCTACCGTTTACCGCCTAGGTGGATGTTTTTAAAGATAGAAACCGATGAAGGCATCGTTGGTTGGGGTGAGCCCGTTATCGAGGGCAAAGCTAAAAGCGTTGAAGCCGCAGTGCATGAGCTCGGTGAGTTTATAATTGGGCAAGACCCTGCGCGAATTAATGATATTTGGCAAATGCTTTACCGTGGTAGCTTTTATCGCGGCGGCCCTATTTTAATGAGCGCTATTTCAGGTATTGATCAGGCGTTGTGGGACATTAAAGGCAAAGCATTGGGTGCACCGGTGTACCAACTGCTCGGCGGATTAGTTCGCGACAAAATTAAAGCTTACAGCTGGGTTGGTGGCGATCGGCCATCTGATGTCATTGATGGTATTAAAAAACTCACAGCGGCTGGGTTTGATACCTTTAAGCTCAACGGCTGTGAGGAAATGGGCATTATTGATAACGCCCGTAAAGTGGATGCAGCGGTTGAAGTGGTAGCAGAAATCCGAGCTGAATTTGGTAATCACATTGAGTTTGGTTTGGATTTTCATGGTCGCGTCGATGCGCCGATGGCTAAAATCCTTATTAAAGAGTTAGAGCCTTATCGTCCTCTATTTATCGAAGAGCCCGTGTTGGCTGAACAAGCTGAATATTATTCTCGCCTAGCAGCTCAAACACATATCCCTATTGCCGCGGGTGAGCGTATGTATTCACGCTTTGATTTTAAGCGGGTATTAGCTGATGGCGGTTTGGCGATTGTACAACCCGATCTTTCTCACGCGGGGGGTATTACCGAGTGCTTCAAAATTGCCGCCATGGCGGAGTCCTATGATGTTGCACTTGCACCACATTGTCCTTTAGGCCCGATTGCGCTGGCTTCGTGCTTACATTTGGATTTTGTGGCTCGTAATGCCGTATTACAAGAACAAAGCATGGGCATTCACTACAACCAAGGTGCTGAACTGCTTGATTACGTGGTGAATAAAGAAGATTTCAATATGATTGATGGTCATTTTTATCCTCTGAATAAGCCCGGCCTTGGCGTTGAAATTAATGAAGAAATGGTGATAGAGCGCAGCAAAAATGCTCCTGACTGGCATAATCCGGTTTGGCGGTATCCCGATGGTGCCATCGCCGAATGGTGATCCCCGTCATACTTCGAGCCGCATATGCGTTAGCTGCCTTCGTTCACCCTAGTCACTTACTTATGTAAGCTCCTAGGGATTCGCTCAGTTGCCGCCTTTATGCAACTCGAATTATTTAGGGGATGCGTTATTAAAGAATAATAAATATTAAACGGCGTATCTTTCTCGCAGGGGATCGTGACGCCTAGAGTCGGCGTTAAATAATTACGCTATTCAAATATAGATACTCCGATATTATAAGTGAGAAGAATATGAGTGATATAACACTGTCTTCTGTTCCTACAAAAAGGCGTTATTTAACGCTATTGATGATTTTTATTACCGTTGTGATTTGTTATGTCGATCGCGCTAATCTGGCCGTTGCTTCTGCGCATATTCAAGCGGAGTTTGGGATTAGTAAATCAGAGATGGGATATATTTTCTCGGCGTTTGCATGGACATACACTTTATGCCAAATACCGGGCGGGCGCTTTCTCGATCGTATGGGGGCCAAGACCACCTATTTTATCGCTATTATGGGATGGTCTATTGGAACCTTATTCCAAGGTTTTGCCAACGGGTTGGTATCGCTGATCACCCTACGTGCGGTAACCGGCATGTTTGAAGCTCCGGCTTTTCCAACCAATAACCGCATTGTCACTAGCTGGTTCCCTGAGCAAGAACGTGCTTCTGCGGTGGGATTTTATACGTCTGGGCAATTTGTAGGTTTAGCGTTTTTAACTCCTTTGTTGATTTGGTTGCAAGAGAAAACCAGCTGGCACTGGGTATTTATCGTGACGGGTGCAGTTGGTATTCTTTGGGCTGTAATATGGCGCTTCGCCTATCAGGCTCCACGCAAAAGTAAGTTCGCCAATCAGGCTGAGATTGACCATATTGCTAACGGTGGTGGCATGGTTGATGGCGACGTTGCGACAGGGAAAAAAGAGACTGCGCCTTTAACAACGGCAGACTGGAAGCTGGTGTTTCACCGCAAATTAGTGGGGGTTTATATTGGCCAGTTCGCCATTGCCTCAACGCTATGGTTTTTCCTAACGTGGTTCCCAAATTACCTCACTCAAGAAAAGCATATTACCGCGTTGACCGCTGGCTTTATGACAACGGTGCCGTTTATGGCTGCTTTTTTTGGGGTGATCCTTTCTGGTATTGTGGCGGATAAATTACTGAAAAGCGGGAAATCGATTGGTTTTGCTCGAAAAACTCCAATTATCTGTGGCCTGTTGTTATCCACCTGCATTATTGGTGCGAATTATACCAATGACCCTATGTGGATTATGATCCTGATGGCATTGGCATTCTTCGGCAACGGGTTTGCGTCTATTACGTGGTCGCTAATTTCGTCCTTGGCGCCGATGCGGTTAATTGGGCTCACCGGAGGCGTGTTTAATTTCATTGGTGGTTTAGGCGGCATTACCGTTCCACTGGTTGTGGGTTATTTGGCTCAATATTATGGTTTTGCGCCTTCATTAACCTACATTGCCTCTGTGGCATTGATTGGTGCTCTCTCATACATATTCTTAGTCGGGGATGTGAAACGAATAGATTGATATTCAAACTTCATCATTAATAAGACTTTTCTAAATAGCGCTATTTCATTAAGTTTTCTGGCCGACGTGTCGCCTCTAACCTAGATTGGACACTCGGCTGGAACTCGCAATGGAAAAAAGTGCAAATTTTGTTATAAAAAAAGTCATGGAAAATAGCCTTAACCTGACGGTGGATATTTTCTTACAGCCAGTCTTTGATCTCTCTAGCTTTAAATGTGTAGGGGCAGAGGTTTTAGTTCGAGGTTTTTATCGTCGCAATATTGTTGCGCCGAATTTATTTATTCATCAGCTAGAAGAGAACGGCGGCATAATTTATTTAGGCAGCTATGTTATTGATCAGACATTTAAATATATGTCTGAAGTACTGATCCCTAATAATTTCCTCTATATCCTAAGCGTCAATATTTCTCTTGTGCAACTTAATGAACTGGGATTTGCACAAACCGTTATTCAACTGGCTGAAAAATATAAAATCCCTGCTGATAGAGTGATGCTTGAACTGACTGAAACGCAGGGGCATCCCGATATCAATGGGCAACATAATGCCGCTCAGCTACAAGAGTATGGTTTCCTTCTGGCTTGGGATGACGTGACCAGCGCTGACGAAGCTGAGCAAAAAATGAAGCTGGTAAAAACGAACTTCATAAAGCTAGATCGCTCTTGTTTCAAGAAGGGCGCGATGGATGAAACGCTTAAGTTGATTGATAAAGCGCAGTCGCTTGATACCGATGTGGTTGCCGAAGGTATCGAAACTTTTGCCCAAACGTCACTGATGTTAAAACATGGCGTTAGGCTAGCTCAGGGATTTTTATTCTCACGTCCGTTGAACAAAGATGATTTCAACGAGGAATACATCCGCAAGCTTCAGTGATCGAAAACCCCGCTTAGTTTATGCTAATGAGATATGCGTTACCTTGCTAAAGGAATCTATCATGTCTCGCTATGCTGAAAAGCAACTCACATTCGATCCGCGTGGGCACCAACTCACCAACATTAATGTTTGGACACCAGACAGTGAGTGGCTGGCATACGATGTACGGCCTAGCGGTGCCTCTTTTACCGGGCTGTGCATTGAGCGTGTGAATGTTCATGATGGACGTGTGGAAGTCGTTTACCGCGCACAGCATGGCGCACATGTTGGCGTGGTGACGGTAAGCCCTCAACAACCCACACGCTACGTTTTTATTCATGGCCCAGAACATCCAGATGCCCACTGGCATTATGATTTCCATCATCGGCGCGGCGTGATTGTCAGTGAGCCAGACAGAGAATTGGCTGAAACGCTTGATGCGATGGATATTACCGAGCCTTATACCGCAGGCGCCCTACGCGGTGGAACGCATGTCCATGTGTTTAGCCCAGATGCCACTCGTCTGAGTTTTACCTACAACGATCACGTTATGCATGAAAAGGATGTGGCGCTCGATCAGCGTAATGTGGGTATTGCTATACCTTTGCATGCGGTTAACGTGCCGAAACAACATCCACGCGAATATGACGGCAGCCACTTTTGTGTTCTGGTGAGTCAAACTACGCTTAATCCTCAGGCAGGAAGCGATCAGATTTCACGCGCCTATGAAGAGGGATGGATTGGCAATGAGGGCTATCTAAAGCCGGATGGAACTCGCCAGCGCTGGGCTTTGGCTTTTATCGGCGATACCGTTGGTGATAACGGCGCTAAAGTTCCTGAGATCTTTATCGTCGATCTGCCAGAGCAAAATGCAGCCTATTCGCAGGCGGGAAAATACCCATTGCAAGGCACCGTAGATAGGTTGCCGGCGCCGCCTGCAAACGTACATCAGCGTCGAATTACCTTCACTCATCAGCGCGTTTTCCCTGGAATTGCAACGACACCACGCCATTGGCTGCGTTCTTCACCAAACGGTGCCGAAATTGCTTTCCTGATGCAAGATGATGCGGGCGTGGTTCAGCTTTGGACTATTTCGCCTAATGGTGGAGAGCCACGGCAGATAACGCACGGTAAGCATTCAGTGCAGTCGACATTGAGCTGGCATCCTGATGGGGAGTCGCTGTTTTTCGTGATGGATAATAGCGTTGTGCGATGCAGCGTACATTCAGGCGAAATGACTCGTTTGACAGCGCGTTCAGAGCAACCGCCGTGCGCAGAGGCCGTTGTGGTCTCCCCCGATGGAAACCACGTTGCATTTATGCGAGAGATTGCAGGTTGGCCACAAATTTTTGTGGTGAGCTTAAACGGATAACGATCCCCAAGTGTGCTATTTGGGCATGATTTCGGTTTTACTCATAATGCGGAGCAACATTGTTGACTCCGCTGATTTGTTCGTCGCGCAAAACGCGCGCACGCGGAGAATCATTTTCTGGATTTGAGCCTGAACGGTAGTAGTCGTAAGGCAGCAGCAGCGTATCAACCACGGCAGAAAACGGTAGATCCAGAGCAAGAAGCGGTGTCATCGCCCAACCAGTATCATCATCTTTGATCATTTTGATGTCGTTTTTGGCACCAGAATAATAACCCTGACTCGGTCCAACACGGGTCATGACGCTGGAACAGCCTCCCGCAAGCAGCGTGGTGCCAGCAAGCAGAGTTATCGTCAAGCATCTAATCCGTTGTCTCATAAATCCATCCCAATAATGGCTGCACTGTGCTTAAGCCAGAGTTGTTGAGTTATAGCATCTGTGTCGAGAAACTGGCAAAACCATCCGTTGGCTCTGTGGCAGCTATCTCACTTCACAAAAATAGTGTACCTGATTGTATCTTGCCTGTTTATGACAGTGATTTGAACAATTCGTGCGCTCTCATAAAAATTAAATTTTTACGCTTGAAAAATTTCGCACCGACTCCATCTTATTAGCAGGCCAATGAGAAATATGCCGTAAGGGTGTTTCTGGCTTAATGATTATATAGTCTGTCCATGATGGAAGATTATTTTTTCCTCGCTGATTTTATTAGGAGGCATATTTTTATGCGCAACTACGATTTATCTCCACTTTATCGCTCTGCTATCGGCTTCGACCGTTTATTTAACCTGATTGAGTCAGGTCAAAACCAGTCTAACGGGGGATATCCTCCTTACAACGTTGAGCTGGTTGATGACAACCACTATCGTATTTCTATTGCGGTTGCTGGTTTTGCTGAGCATGAATTGGATATCACTGCGCAGGCTAATACACTGATTGTTAAAGGTTCTCACGAATCATCAGACAAAGAACGCACTTATTTATATCAAGGTATCGCTGAGCGTAACTTTGAACGTAAATTCCAGTTGGCTGAACATATTCAAATTAAAGGTGCCAACTTGGAAAACGGGCTGTTATATATCGACTTAGAGCGCATTGTTCCTGAAACATTGCAGCCACGTAAGATTGAAATTAAGTAATTAACTGTAGTTAATAGCTGTTAAAGATCAAATTAAATAGCCTGCCTACGGGGGGCTAATGGTCGGCTGTTATACTTTGATAAAGCAGCCGTAAATAATATCTCGCTTCTCAGAAGGAGTTTATATCTATGCGTAATCACGATCTTTCTCCGTTACTTCGTCAGTGGATTGGCTTCGATAAATTGGCCAATGCGATGCAAAGCGGCTTAGAGCCTCAAGGCTTCCCGCCATACAACATCGAGAAAAGTGACGACAACCACTATCGCATCTCTCTGGCATTGGCCGGGTTTAAGCAGAGCGAACTGGATATTGAAGTTGAAGGCCCGCGCTTAACCGTGCGTGGTAATCCAACCCAGCCGGAAAAACCGGTGGAGTATTTACATCAGGGGCTGGTTTATAAGGCGTTCGACTTAACCTTTACCTTGGCTGAACATCTCACCGTAGATGGTGCTAAGTTTGAAAATGGGCTGTTGAATATCGATCTGGTGCGTAATGTACCGGAAGCGTTGCAGCCTCAGCATATTGCTATCGGTGGGCAAACAACGACTCCAGCACTGGAGCAGGCCCAGACCCCAGCAAGTGACGCTGAAACTAGTAACTAATAAGCATCTCTGATCTACCCCTCTCTAATCATTCTTTGGCGCAGGAAACTGCGCCCTTTTTTTATTCTGTATCTTACGTTTTATGTAGAATTATATAAAAAACCGATGATTTTATGCGGGTTGTTCGTACAGGGTGTAGCAGGTATGGTGTCGGTTGTCTTTTCCTAATAATTACCTGTGATTGCTATCATGACTTTTTCTGTATTTGGCGACAAATTTACCCGCTACGCGGGGATCACCCGTTTGATGGACGATCTGAATGATGGCCTGCGTACGCCGGGCGCCATAATGCTTGGCGGCGGCAATCCGGCTAAAATCCCTCAGATGACAGATTATTTCACTCAACTTTGTGCGGATATGTTGAATGAAGGCAAACTCACCGATGCGTTGTGCAACTATGATGGCCCACAAGGTAAAGATGCGCTGTTGCAGGCGTTGGCCAAAATGCTGCGCGATGAGTTTGGATGGCAAATAGAAGCACAAAATATTGCACTAACAAACGGCAGCCAAAGCGCGTTTTTCTACTTATTCAATTTGTATGCCGGGCGTCTTTCTGACGGTTCTCGTCGTCGGGTTTTGTTCCCATTGGCACCCGAATATATTGGTTATGCCGATGCTGGGTTAGACGAAGATCTGTTTGTTTCAGCGAAACCCACTATCGAGCTATTGCCTGAAGGCCAGTTTAAATATCACGTTGATTTTGAACATCTCAATATTGGCGATGATGTTGGGCTGATTTGCGTTTCTCGTCCGACTAACCCAACGGGGAATGTTTTAACCGACGAAGAGCTTATTCGCCTTGATGCTCTGGCTCAGCAGCGCAACATTCCTCTGTTGATCGATAACGCCTACGGTTTACCGTTCCCAGGAATTATCTTCTCTGATGTAAATCCGCTGTGGAACCCTAACATTATTCTGTGCATGAGCCTGTCGAAGTTGGGATTACCGGGTTCTCGCTGCGGCATCGTGATTGCTGACGAGAAAGTGATCAGCGCAATCAGTAACATGAACGGAATTATCAGCCTTTCCCCTGGCAGTCTTGGCCCCGCAATTGCGCTCGAGATGATTGAGCGTGGTGATTTGCTGCGTCTATCCAACGAGGTGATCAAACCGTTTTATCGCCAGCGTGTAGAGCAGACGATCGAAGTGATTCGTCGCTATTTACCGGAAGAGCGCTGTTTGATTCATAAGCCAGAGGGGGCGATTTTCCTGTGGCTATGGTTTATCGATCTGCCGATCAGTACGGAAATTTTGTATCAGCGGCTTAAACAACGCGGCGTATTGATGGTACCGGGGCACTATTTCTTCCCTGGTCTGGAACACGAGTGGCCACATACGCATCAGTGTATGCGCATGAACTATGTTCCTGAACCGGATCAAATCGAGAAGGGTGTGCAGATTCTTGCTGAAGAGATTGAACGCGCACATCAAGAAGATGCGGGTAAGAAGAAACGCTACGTCGGTAATCGGTAGTTAATCGCGTTATAAAACAAACCCCGCAGTGCGGGGTTTGTTTCAGCTAAGAGTAAAAGATTAGAACTCTTTTTTCGCGTAGCCAGTAACCACTTTCAGGCCCATTTCACGGCCTAGCGCCGTCATTGGGTGAACCACCTCGATACCACGTACGGCCTTTTTCAAAGAACCCATATCAGCCTGTTCTTTTTTGGTGATTTCACGGCTGAATGGCATCTTTAAAAGCTGCTGTGCTTTGGTGCTGAAATGGCTTGCTTGAACGGCACGCAGGCGCTCGATCTCTGCGTTCAATTTTTCTTGCTCGGTGCGGTTCTCATCTAGCGCGTGCGTAGTTACAGAATCAATCTCTTGTAACAGCAGGCCAGCTTCTTTACGACGCAGTGCGTCCAGCTTGTCGCTCAGGCGTTTAATTTCTGCTTTTTCTTTCATGACATATCTTCCGGTCATCAATACTTTTAGGGATTAGGAGATAGTTTAACAGCTGTCGGCGTTAATGTGGGGATTGGCTGAAAAGAAGACGCCCCAGTCTTGAAAACTGGGGAGATTAGAAGGCTTTCTTATGGCACAAACGAGTGACTAAATCGGTGATGCTGAGCACCAGCGTTGAACGAACCATTTGTTGATAACGCTGTTCTTGCATATTCACTAGCAGATCATCAACAACGTCTTCGGGCAAATGAAGCGTGGGCTGCGGAGGAAGCGCGGTCATGCTGTGTAGCATGTTGATTGGCCCGAGTATTTCATCGTCGGTAAAGCTGTAGATCTTGTTCTCATGCTTCAATTCGTTGTTGAGGGCGAGTAGAAGCTCAACGTCTTCATATTCATCACGGCTAATCACGCCTAGCGCGTAGATAAGCTTTAGCCGCACGGGCAAATCAGCCAGTGGGCCGCTTCCTTCCAGCAGGGGCTCCACCGCATATTTCACCGCATAGTCATCTTTACGAAAGGCTTGAAGAACCAAAAGATCTACCGCTTCGGCGAGCAGCCCTACGGTGGCCTGAATAAAACCCGCTACCGTTTGTCGAGCGTTCAAGCGCTCAAGAATACGGTTTTCAAAAGCTTGGCTTTTATAAAGGTCAGATTCTTCCATTGTTGCCATAGTCATTGCTTCACTTCCCGGATATCGTTGCTTTTCTGGGGCGGCGACACTCGGAAGTTCCCTTTCTCTTTCAGGTTGTGCACTGTTACGCACGCGATTTAATTTCATTTTACCCTTCTCATTTGGAGTTGCCGCTTCGCCGCAACTCCAATCATATGGGTTACATCATGCTTTGCGCTGCATGGCGTTATACACATTAGCGATCTGTGCGACAAGTTCTGGCTGATCTTCCAGCTCACAAACTTGCATCACGGTGTTGCTTACGCCTATTTCGTTAAGGAGCG
Organism: Hafnia sp.; assembly: GCF_036648275.1. Lineage (NCBI taxonomy): Bacteria > Pseudomonadati > Pseudomonadota > Gammaproteobacteria > Enterobacterales > Hafniaceae > Hafnia > Hafnia sp. The sequence goes on from NZ_JAVXIQ010000018.1 coordinate 48,833, forward strand.
TTGTCATTTCTAACGCCTGAGGATCTTGATGACTGCGGTAGCTCAAGGCGGCGGCAATACCGATGATCAAATTGTGGTTGGTAAGACCGTATTCAAGCGTTCCTCGTAGCGGCTTAATCAGGCGATCGCCGGCGCTAAGTTTACGCAGTGGTTGGCGCCCAACACGTTCGACATCATCATGCAGGTAAGGGTTTTCAAAACGGCCAAGAATTTTTTCGATATAGGCCGCATGCTGTTGGGGGTCAAAGCTGTAGCGCTTGATCAGCACCGCACCGCTTTCTTCCATTGCGCCTTTTACCACGGTACGAATCGCGGGATCGAGAATGGCTTCACGAATGGTTTGATAACCCGCAAGCTGGCCAAGATAAGCGGTGATCGCATGCCCAGTGTTAAGAGTGAAGAGTTTACGCTCAACGTAGGCCATTAAGTTAGCGGTAGACTCCATTCCGGTAATTTGCGGCAACTGGCCTTTGAACTGTGTGCTATCAACGATCCACTCACTAAAGGTTTCAACCGTGACCTCCAGCGGATCGTCGTTCGCTGCGGCGCTCGGTGGCACGATACGGTCTACCGCAGAGTCGACAAAACCGATGTGTTCTTCCACCCAAGTGTGAAGCTCGGCGGGTATTGCCTCGAGGACATGCTGTTTGAGTTGGCTAGTGCCACGCACCATATTTTCACACGCAATGATATTCATAGGCTGTTGGTTACCATTGCTATGACGAGCCATTAACCCCTGCGCTAGCGTATGGGCAATCTTGCTAAGAACCTGCGGGCCAACGGCGGTGGTGATGATATCTGCTTGTGCAATTTGTTGAATGGCATCAGCGCTGTTGCTATGAATGGCGCTTACGCGGTTAACCTGTTCGACGCGTGCATTTTCACCCACGACGTTGACCTGATAGCTTTGTTGGTGAGCAAGCTGATCGACCAACGGCTGGTTTACGTCAGCAAAAGTGAGTTCCGCCTGTGCATCTGCCAATAGTTTACCAATAAAGCCACGACCGATATTACCTGCACCAAAATGAATCGCTTTCATGTTTTTGACCTCAAACCTATCCGTAAAAAGGGGGGCGGGGGAGCCCCCAAGAACAGCGTCGACAGCAACGGCACTTTTTTAAGGCCGTCTGGCTGCGGTGAACGACGCCGTGTAATTGCCTTATGCCGCTTGTTCGCCAGACAGAAGATCTAAGATCTCCTGAACACTGGTGGTTTGCGCTAGACGTTCGATTACGCCTTCGTCATCCAGTGTGTTGGTTAAGCGGGCAATGACCTGAATGTGCTCGTTATTACGCGCGGCGATGCCAATAACCAGTCGAGCGACATCGTCTGGTTCGTCACCAAATCGAACGCCGTGAGGGTATTGGCAAATGACGATCCCGGTGCGTAATACGCGGTCTTTGGCTTCTACGGTGCCGTGTGGAACGGCGATAGATTCTCCTAGATAGGTTGAGGTAAGTGCTTCTCGGGCGAGCATGGCGTCGATGTAATCCGGTTCGACATAGCCGCCAGATACCAGCATTTCACCGGCAAAGCGAATGGCTTGCTCTTTGTTGTTGGCGGTTAAGTTCAGGAAGATGTTGGCCGCGCTGAGTTTAAACAGATTCTCTTCGCGATCGGTTGATTCAAATGAGTCATCGTTAGCGGCGATGATAGTTTGATTGATTAGGCGGTTGTCGTTTGCCGCCTGCGGTAGTTTAGCCGCCAGTAAACGGGTTGTAAGATCGGTATACAGGCCGCTATCAAGGAAATTGCTTAATGAAATATGCATCGCCTGTGGTGCGTGGCGCATTGCGCGTTCGGTTAAATCCTGATGAGTGATCACCAGATCAACGTCTTCAGGAAGGCTGTTAATCGCGCAGTTTACTACGGAAATATGGCTCAGCCCTGCGTCTTTTACCTTTTTACGCAGTACCCCCGCGCCCATTGCACTTGAGCCCATTCCGGCGTCACAGGCCACGATAATTTTACGCACATGGTGTAAATCTTTAGATAAATCAAGCGTGGCACGCATGGCTGGCTGAGGTTCTATGCCAGTCACTTTGCCACCCGATTTAGACTGTTGCTTCATACCTTGCATGCGGCGAGTGGCTTCCGCTAAGCCGTTACTTTCCTCATCACCGACGCGAGCGCGTTTAAGCAACATGGCAGAGGTTAAGAATGAAACCAGCGTTGAAGCCAAAATCGACAGCACGACGCCGATAAGAGATGCTTTTGGTGTCATTAGCAAGACTGCAAAAATAGAACCTGGAGACGCAGGGGAAACTAAGCCCGCGTTAAAGAGGGTCAGCGTGAATACGCCGGTCATGCCACCCAGAATCACGGCCAGAATCAGACGTGGATTCATCAGCACATATGGGAAATAGATTTCGTGGATACCACCAAAGAAATGGATGATTGCGGCACCGCCAGCGGACTGTTTTGCACTGCCTTTACCGAAGAACATGTAAGCCAGCAGAACACCTAACCCTGGACCTGGGTTTGCTTCAATCAGGAAGAAAATGGATTTGCCGGTTTCTGTTGCCTGCTGAATACCTAACGGTGAGAAGATACCGTGGTTGATGGCGTTATTTAGGAACAGGATCTTGGCGGGCTCGACGAAGATAGACGTTAATGGCAGCAGGTTGTTCTGCACCATAATATTCACGCCAGCCGCTAATATTTTTGAAAGCGACTCTACCAAAGGCCCAATCGCCATGAATGCCAGCATCGCCAGCAGCATACCGATAATGCCCGCGGAGAAGTTGTTCACCAGCATTTCAAAGCCGCTTTTGATTTTGCCGTCAACCCAGCGATCGAAACGTTTGATTGCCCAGCCACCTAATGGGCCTGCAATCATTGCGCCCATGAACATAGGCATATCTGCGCCAACTATCACGCCCATGGTGGTAATTGCACCCACGACGCCACCGCGTTCGCCGCCGATTAAACGGCCACCGGTGTAACCAATCAATAATGGCAGCAGATAGCTGATCATTGGGCCAACCAGCTTGGCTAATGTTTCATTTGGCAGCCAGCCGGTAGGAATAAATAAAGCGGTAATCAAACCCCATGCGATGAATGCGCCGATATTGGGCATCACCATATTGCTGAGGAAGCGGCCAAAATTCTGTACCTTGACCTTGATATCTGGTGATAACATAAAACACCCCTCGTGGTGCGCGCTAAGATGTTGCGCGTCGTAATAGTTGTGGTGGTTTCGCCAAAAACCGTCCTGTCGTTCTGTATGCAAAATCGACTCTATCACGCCGTTTTCATCTCGCGTACCCCGTGGGGGATTTGTGATCTTGATCTCGTAACGCCCCCCTCTATTGGGGTGTTTATGGTGATACTGATCACATAAGTAGGCTGAAAGTCTGCTACAAAGTTAAAATATCGCCCGTCATGGGTGAATTTATGTGACGTAAATCACTTAAGTTGTTAGTGGTTTTGTTTTTAAATTGTGATTCTCTTCACAAGTTATTTTGCATCCCATCAGCACGTCATCAACACACCTCAGGTTTTCACCCAGCGCGTTATAAAATTACATGTAGTGTTTTTTGGGTATAAAAAAGGCCCCTGAGGGGCCTGAATTTGGATCAAGAAAGATTAATTCTGGAAAATAGCCGCGCTGCGGTTTTTCGCATTTAACAATTCTTGATGCTTGGCAGCAATTGAGGTCATTAACTGATTGTATTGATCTACCTGCTGCTGGGTTTGTAGCTGGATGCTTTGGTTATCAAAGCGCGCCTGAGTCCCAATGCTTTGCAGGAAATCACCGACCTGAATCAAATCCTGTGACAGGCTAGCCGCCATAGGAATGATTGGCATCACGGCATTCGCCGGATCGGTGACGACTTTCGCAAAGGCTTGGTCATAAACTGCTTTCACATCATCAGGCTGTTTAAGTGCGGCACGCGCAGTGTCTGCGGTCGATTTCGCACTTTGAATCTGTTGGCCGAGCAGGTTTAGTGCACCAGCTTCCTGACGCAGATCGTCGCGTTTGAGCAGGTAGTCCTGAGGAACACGGATCTGATCGATAGTGGTAAACAGCGGATTTAAGCTGCTATCCATAGAACGACTGAAATTCTGTGAAAACGTCACTAAAATCGCGTAATCGCTGACATAGTTGCCGAGTTTCTGCTTTTGGTCTTCGCTCAGGGTTGGCACGGTGATGCTGCCACGCATGACGGTATTTTGCAGATAGTCGATGAAAGCTTTACGTTGTTCTTTATCGTTGTCGCCACAGCCAGCTAGTTGAAACGCCATAATGACGGCGAAAATTGGCATCAACCAACGCTGTGCCTGTTTAGTTACTGCAAATGACATGTAATTACTCCTGTAACCACGCGAAAAAATTCGGTCGATATCATTCTGTTGAAATTCTACTCATCAAGTTAGTTTAACCTGATAATTTTGGGATAACAGCCAGAAAGTAAAAAACCCGCCGAAAGGCGGGCTTTATTTTACTCTCGGGATTACTGCAGAACAGAAATATCCGCAACCTGTAGGAACAAATCGCGTAGCTTGCTCAGCAGAGTCAGGCGGTTGATGCGCACTTGCTCATCGTCAGCCATAACCATCACTTGTTCGAAGAAGTTATCTACGGGTTCACGCAGCGCGGCCAGTTCTGATAAGGCTTCTTGGTAGCGACCTTCAGCAAACAGCGGTTCCAACTTATCGCGCAGAACAACCAGATGGGTTGCTAGTTTGATTTCTGCCGCTTCTTTCAATACAGAAGCATGAACGTGATCGCCCAGCACTTCGGTTGATTTAGCCAGAATATTGGAAACACGCTTGTTGGCAGCAGCCAGCGCAGCGGCTTCAGGCAGCGTGCGGAAATGTGAAACTGCTTTCACGCGCGCATCAAAGTCTGCTGGTTTGGTTGGACGACGAGCCAGTACAGCTTGAATAGTATCAACGCTGTGGCCTTCTTCCTGATACCAAGCGCGGAAACGGCCCAGCATGAATTCCACTACATCATCAACGACGTTCGCGTTAGTCAGCTTCTGTCCGTATAAGCGCGCAGCTTCTTCAGTTAGCGTCACTAAATCCAGCGGCAGCTTTTTCTCAACGATAATACGCAACACACCCAGCGCAGCACGGCGCAGAGCAAATGGGTCTTTATCACCTTTAGGGTGCTGACCAATGCCGAAGATACCGGCAAGGGTATCCATTTTATCGGCAATCGCGACAGAACATGCCACCAGAGAATCTGGCAGTGCATCACCGGCGAAGCGTGGTTGATACTGTTCATTCAGGGCAACGGCAACTTCTTCGTTCTCACCGTCGTGGCGTGCGTAATGCATGCCCATAACGCCCTGTGTATCGGTGAATTCGAAGACCATATTGGTCATCAAATCACACTTGGACAGCAGGCCAGCGCGGGTCGCCAGATTGACGTCAGCGCCGATTTGTTCTGCAACCCAGCCGGACAAGGCTTCAATACGATTGGTTTTGTCACGCAGCGTTCCCAGCTGTTGCTGGAACAGAACGGTTTCCAGACGAGGCAGGTTATCTTCCAGACGCTGTTTACGGTCGGTCTTGAAGAAGAACTCCGCATCGGCTAAACGTGGACGAACAACTTTCTCGTTACCAGAGATAATCTGCTGTGGGTCTTTAGATTCGATGTTGGTGACGAAAATAAAGTTTGGCAGCAGTTTGCCGGCAGCGTCATACACAGGGAAGTATTTCTGGTCACCTTTCATGGTGTAAACCAGCGCTTCAGCAGGTACGGCGAGGAATTTTTCTTCAAACTTGGCGGTCAACACCACTGGCCATTCAACCAGAGAAGTCACTTCTTCCAGCAGGCTTTCGCTCATATCAGCGATGCCGCCGATTTTCTGCGCAGCCAGTTCGGCGTCACGTTTGATGATGGCTTTACGGGTGGCGTAATCAGCGATGACTTTGCCACGTTCCATCAAAATTTGCGGATATTGCTCAGCGTTATCGATGGTGAACTGTTGTTCGCCCATGAAACGATGGCCGCGGATCACGCGATCGGACTGTATACCAAGAATAGTGGCAGGGATCACTTCGCTACCCAGCAGCAGCGTAACGGTATGAACCGGACGCACGAACTGAGTATCGTTGTCGCCCCAGCGCATCAGTTTTGGAATTGGCAGCTTGCCTAATGCATTGGTCACCAGCGTTGGCAGCAGTTGCTGTGCGCTCTGACCTTTTTGGTGCGCGCGGAACAACAGCCATTCACCTTTGTCGGAGGTCAGACGTTCAGCCTGATCGACGGTGATGCCGCAACCACGAGCCCAGCCTTCGGCGGCTTTGGTTGGTTTGCCTTCAGCATCGAATGCCTGAGCAATGGCTGGACCACGTTTTTCAATTTCGCGATCGGGCTGAGATTCATGCAACGCTGCGACTTTCAGTGCTAAGCGGCGCGGTGCAGCGAACCAAGTCACTTCGCCATGGGCGAGGTCTGCGTTGTCTAGTTCAGCGGTAAAATTAGCTGCAAAAGATTCTGCCAGAGAGCGTAGCGCTTTCGGTGGCAGCTCTTCGGTGCCGATTTCCACCAGAAAAGTTTGTTGGGTCATGGCTGCCTCAAATATTCTCTAATTTAGAATCGTCGCTTTTTTTACACATTGGGAAGCCTAGCGCCTCACGAGAGGCATAGTAGGCTTCAGCGACCGCTTTGGTCAGGGTACGGATTCGCAGAATGTAGCGCTGACGCTCGGTGACGGAAATCGCCTTGCGGGCGTCCAGCAAGTTAAAGCTGTGTGCGGCCTTCAGAATGCGTTCATACGCTGGCAGAGGCAGAGGTTTTTCCAACTCCAACAACATTTTGGCTTCTTTCTCATACTGCTCGAAGCAGGAGAACAGGAAATCGACGTCTGCGTATTCAAAGTTATACGTGGACTGTTCCACTTCGTTTTGATGGAACACGTCGCCGTAGGTTGTTTTACCCAGCGGGCCGTCGCTCCAGACCAGATCGTAAACGCTGTCTACGCCCTGAATATACATCGCCAAACGTTCCAGACCGTAGGTGATCTCACCGGTTACCGGCTTACATTCCAAGCCGCCAACTTGCTGGAAGTAAGTGAACTGAGTCACTTCCATACCGTTAAGCCATACTTCCCAGCCTAAGCCCCATGCGCCCAGCGTTGGGTTTTCCCAGTTATCTTCGACGAAGCGAATGTCGTTCACCAGCGGATCTAAACCTAGCTCTTTCAATGAGCCCAGATACAGTTCCTGAATATTTTCTGGTGATGGCTTAATGACTACCTGAAACTGGTAGTAATGCTGCAAGCGGTTAGGATTTTCGCCATAGCGGCCATCGGTTGGACGGCGGGATGGTTGCACGTAGGCGGTTGCCATCGGCTCTGGGCCGAGTGCACGCAGGCAGGTCATTGGGTGTGAGGTGCCAGCGCCAACTTCCATGTCCAGTGGTTGAACAATGGTGCAGCCTTGGCGCGCCCAATAGTCCTGCAGAGTCAGGATCAGCCCCTGAAAGGTCTTGGTATCAAACTTTTGCATATTGGATGAGTTCGCGCGATACAAGTGGATTTATATAGAATGTTGCAGTATACCGCCTGAACGTAAGATATACAGCCCGAATCCCGTCTCAAAGGGTGGGATTTTGCGTGTATTTTGCCATAAAACATGGCAAAGGCTGGGAACATTCTCCGTGAAGGTCGAGTTAAAAGTTGGCGCTAACGCCAATGTTGTACATAAATTGCTCGCTATTATTGAGGCGATTGGTCTGCGATAGCTCGGCAAATGCGGCCATATAATTGGTTAGCGGGATATTGGCACCCACGGTGACATCAACCCAGTGCGCTTCTTGATTGGGGATCTCACGGCTAAATAAGTTTTGCGGCGAGCTAAATTCTCCCACCTGTTTATAAGACTCGTTGCTCGATAAACGCTGATAGCTGATTTCAGCATAGGGCGTGAACAATTCTAGATTGGAATCTAACCGCCAGCCCAAAGAGCCCACTTGTTGTTGGGTGGTTGGGTTTAACGCCGCAGAGGCCAGCGAATTGCTGCCTACCCAATGTGTTGAAAACCCAGGGTCTATGGACATTGAAGCGCGATCGAGCGGAACGATATCGCTCGAGCCATTGTTATTCACAAAAACATCTTTTAAATCATACGACAAAGCAGGTAGTGAGAGCAGGGCGCAACTCACTAAACAAACCGATGCCAGAGGTCTAATCATTGATGCCACTCCATTAAAAGGGAGGCGTTATTCGTTATTATTTTGTGATGCTGCACTCTTAACTATTTGACGAGGTTGCGACTGCGTCAAGGTGGGTTGAAATAAATAGTTAACGCTTCGCGAAGCGTTATAGTTGTCTCTCACGTTGTTGGCATTGTTGCCCTGCAAACAGCACTAAAACCCCAATGATTCGCAAAGGGTTTCTCACAAGGAATAGGATTATGAGCCAGACGTTTGAAGATAAAAAAACTCGCTGTGGTTGGGTCTCATCCGATCCCCTGTATATCAGCTATCACGATAATGAATGGGGGCAGCCCGTCTACGACGATGCTCATTTATTCGAACTGCTTTGTCTTGAGGGGCAACAGGCGGGGCTTTCGTGGATACCCGTGCTGAAGAAGCGCGAAAACTATCGTAATGCTTTCCATCACTTCGATCCGCGCAAGGTGGCGGCGATGACGGATGAGGATATTGATGCACTGATGCAGGACGCTGGCCTTATCCGTCATCGTTTGAAATTAGACGCCATCGTGGTTAACGCCCATGCCTATATGAAAATGCAGCAGGATGGTGAGAATTTTTCTCAGTTTTTATGGTCATTTACCGAGGGCAAGCCACAGCTTAATCGTCCTGAAACCCTCGCCAATGTGCCTGCAAAAACCGAGATTTCTGACGTGATGTCCAAGGCGCTGAAGAAGAAAGGCTTTAAGTTTATTGGCTCAACGATCTGTTATGCCTTTATGCAAGCCAGCGGCATGGTGAACGATCACGTCAAAACCTGCTTTTGTGGGAAGCACTAAGCCATGATCCGCCCAGCTTTGAAACAAGATATGCCGGCCATTATGGCGTTGTGGCTGGTGAGCACTACCGAGGCGCATCCGTTTATCTCTGCGCAGTATTGGCGTGAAAGCGAGGCCGTGGTGCGTGATACCTATTTACCGAATGCGCTGACGTGGGTGGCTGAAGATAAGGGTGAAATCATTGGGTTTATTAGCGTGCTTGAGCAGCAGTTTATTGGCGCTTTATTTGTGGACAAGCGCTACCACGGAAAAGGCGTTGGGCAATTGCTGATGATGCATGTGAAGATGATTTTTCCACAGTTGATGCTCGAGGTGTATTTGGAGAATCACCGCGCGCTGCGTTTTTATCAGCGTGAGGGGTTTCAGACTCAAGATACCCAGTTCAATGAGGATACCCAGCACAAGACGGCCATTATGTTATGGGAGAAATCCCCAGGCGCTTGGCTTGAAGATTAAACAAATCCTGCTATTTGGCGCGTATTTGTCTAATTTATTGGAATTTTAGGAATTGTGACCATTATTTTTTAATGGGAATTTGCTGAAATGCCACCGCCGTAGATCCCGATTCACGGTTTTGGGCACTATTTTTTGGGTCAGTGGATTACTGGCCTGTTACAGCAAATATCTTGAGCGATTACGCTCTGTGCAAGATGAGGTTCCACAATGAGTAAAAGCCGTTTCTGTATTGCTGGCGCAGTATGCGCTGCGTTGCTGCTGTCTGGTTGTACAACTAACCCGTATACCGGTGAATCCGAAGCGGGTAAATCGGGTGTGGGCGCAGGTTTAGGTGCGCTGGTTGGCGCGGGCGTGGGTGTTCTGTCCTCTTCTAAGCACGATCGCGGCAAAGGCGCACTGATTGGCGCTGCAGCTGGCGCGGCGTTAGGCGGTGGTGCGGGTTACTATATGGACGTTCAAGAGTCGAAACTGCGTGACAAAATGCGTGGCACCGGCGTGAGCGTAACGCGTCAAGGTGACAACATTGTGCTGAATATGCCAAATAATGTGACCTTCGATTCTAGCAGCAGCACCTTGAAACCAGCCGGCGCCAATACCCTGACCGGTGTGGCAATGGTTTTAAAAGAGTATCCTAAGACCGCGGTTAACGTGGTGGGCTACACCGATAGTACCGGTAGCAAAGATCTGAATATGCGTCTTTCTCAGCAGCGTGCCGACAGTGTCGCAAGTTCTCTGATTGTGCAGGGCGTTGAAGCAAGCCGCGTTCGTACTCAGGGCATGGGACCTGCGAACCCAATCGCTTCAAATAGCACGACAGAAGGCAAAGCTCAGAACCGTCGTGTTGAAATTACACTAAGCCCGATGTAATAGAGCTTATTCAGGCCACTTAAGAGATCGAGATAAACGGGTCTATCACACCGCGGGGTGCTCCGGCGGCTTACGCCGCTACGACCCTACGACCCTATCGGAGTGGTCCCCCTAAAATCGGACTTAAGTGTCCAGTATTAATGTAAAATATTTCATCTTTTAGCCTCCTGCTTTGCCTGAGGAGGCTATTTCCCCAACCTTATCTCATCAGTTCCCCTGTGGTTATGCTAAATTTGCCTAACCGTTGAATTTCAGAGGAACACGTCGTGAGCAGTCAGGGAATCCGCGCTACCATCAGTGATGTCGCCAAGGCCGCTAAAACCGGTAAAACTAGCGTTTCGCGCTATTTAAATGGCGAACAACACCTGCTGTCCGACGATCTCAAACAGCGTATCGAACAAGCCATACAACGCCTTAATTATCGCCCAAGTCAGATGGCTCGCAGCTTAAAGGGTGGGCAAACTCGCCTTATCGGCATGATTATCGCCGATATCACCAATCCCTATTCTGTAGATGTTTTGCGCGGCGTTGAAGAAGCATGCCGAGTGCAAGGCTTCACTTTGCTGGTGTGTAACACCAACAACGAAATCAATCAGGAGCAGCATTACCTTGAGCTGTTAAGCAGCTATCGCGTTGAGGGATTAGTAGTTAACGCGGTGGGAATGCGTGAAGAAGCGTTATCTAAGCTACAACAGTCTTTGCTGCCCATGGTACTGATTGACCGAAAAATACCCGACTTCTCCTGCGATATGGTGGGGTTAGACAATCATCGCGCAGCCACTGAAGCGACTCGGCATTTAATCGAGCAGGGTTTTGAAGCGGTGATGTTTTTAAGTGAGCCGCTGGGCTTGGTCAATACTCGGCTTGAGCGTTTGCATGCTTTTCAAAGCACGATGGCAGAATGCCCTGAGCTGATCGCCTGCCATGCCGAAGTTGTACTTAACAAAGGTGAACTTCTGGATCAGGCATTGAGCCAGTTTTGTCATCAGCATCGTGGTATGCGTAAAGCCGTAATGTCTGCCAACGGTGCACTAACCCTTCAGGTGGCTCGTTCCCTGCGTCGTTTAGGCCTTAACTGGGGCAGTGATATTGGTTTACTTGGCTTTGATGAACTGGAATGGGCAGAGCTGGCAGGGGCGGGGATAACCACGCTTAAGCAGCCGACCTATCAGATCGGCTACGCTGCGCTAGAGCTATTAGTGAACCGCATCCAAGGCGACGCACAGCCTACCGTTGAGCAAAAATATCCGGGCGAGCTTATCGTGCGGGGCTCGACGTTGCGTTAATTAGGCGGAAGCCCCTTTACGTAACAAATAGCGATAGGGCGCTTGTTCGGTTTCTTGCGCAATCAGTTGATGATCCATAAAACGACAGAAGCCCGGAATATCACGGGTGGTTGCTGGATCATCCGCGATGATCAGCAGTGTTTGTCCATCATCCATATGGCGCACGGTTTTACGCACCATCATCACAGGCTCAGGGCAGCGAAGCCCAAGTGCATCCAGCGTTTTATCGGGATTAGCGAAAAGATCGGTCATGGTTTTTCTCTGAAGGCCGATTTGCGCAATCGTACTGGCGAAGGGCTACGGCTGAGTGAAGTTTAAAACGCCTCTAGTTTACCTGCTGAAAAATAGTCTGCAAGAGACGTGAACGTTTGCGTTAAAATTAACCATTGCATGTGGAAATTATCGCGGTATCATCCGTGCCGCATCTCAGATGCACACATTTTTTATTGGGTTCCCTCACCCCAATCTCCAAAAAGGCCAAAATATGTTTGATTTTACTCCGCAACAGCGGATGAAAGCCCTTTGCTGGCTTTCTGTTTTTCACGTTCTGATTATTACGTCCAGTAACTACTTGGTGCAGTTACCGATCTCGATTTTCGGTTTTCACACCACGTGGGGCGCATTTACCTTCCCGTTTATTTTCTTGGCAACAGACCTCACCGTCCGTGTGTTTGGCGCGCCTTTGGCTCGTCGAATTATTCTGGCAGTTATGGCGCCTGCGCTGCTGATTTCATATTGTATTTCAGCGCTGTTCTTTCAGGGCGAGTGGCAAGGTTTTGCCGCGTTGGGCGAATTTAATGTGATGGTGGCACGTATCGCAACCGCAAGTTTCATGGCCTATGTTCTTGGGCAGATCCTTGACGTGCATGTCTTCAACCGCCTGCGTCAGCGCAGCGCGTGGTGGGTGGCACCGACGGCTTCAACGCTGTTTGGTAATATCAGCGATACCTTGGCATTCTTCTTTATCGCGTTTTACCACAGTACAGACCCCTTCATGGCCGCTAACTGGGTTGAGATCGCGCTGGTGGACTACACGTTTAAACTGCTGATCAGCCTGATTTTCTTCCTGCCAATGTATGGCGTTATGCTCAACGTGGTTCTGAAGTATCTCTCGGCTAACCGCCAAGATCCGCATCCACAGCTGAATTAAAAAACGTATCGCGATGCCGAGAAGCGCTTTTTCTCGGTATCGTATATGCTGATGTCCCTGAGCTTCGGAGGATGTCATGCCCTCGATTAACGTCAAACACGCCACCGTTGAAGATGTTCACCATCTTTATAACTTACTGCCCGAATTCTCCGCGTTACATAGCCTACAAGATTTAATTAACCGACTGAATAATAAAGAGACTTGTATATTAGTCGCCTATAAAAATGAAAAACCTGTCGGTTTTAAGTTGGGTTATGCGCTTAGCGACACCACTTTCTATAGTTGGTTAGGTGGTGTACTTCCTTACTCTCGCCGCGACGGAATAGCCCAAGTCCTATTGCATACACAGGAGGATTGGGCTTTAAATCATGGGTATCAGCGTATCGAAGTGAAAACCAGAAACTGTTTTCCAGCTATGCTGATAATGCTCATAAAAAATGGCTACCAGTTATCTGAGCTAGAAGTGGCTGACAACATAGCCGATAACCGAGTCCGACTGGTGAAGTGTCTAACGCACGGAACCAATGATAAGTAGCGAAGCTACAATATGTTACTTGCATTTAGTGCACCGATAAGGTGCGATACGTTTATTGGTCAATCGAGACGTTAGGACAATAGAAGGAATTACCATGCGTAATTTAGTGAAGTTTATGGGAGTGGGTTTGCTCGTGGCAGGACTTGCCGCGTGTGATGGCCAGTCGACTGATAACACCACCTCTGCGGCCAAAGGATCTACACCGGTAGAAGCTAGCGTACCTGCCGGAGAGAACATTAGCCTGCTTAACGGGAAAGTGACCTTTACGCTGCCGGCTGGCTTAACTGACCAAAGCGGTAAGCTAGGCTCTCAATCAAACAGCATGCATGTTTACGCTAATAAGAGCGGTCAGCAGGCGATCATTGTGATTATGGCTCCGTTACCGGCAGACAGCCTGAGCACATTGAGTGGTCGTTTGGTTGAGCAACAGAAATCTCGTGATCCAAGCCTGAACGTGCTTTCCGATAAGAGCATTGAAGTGAGTGGGCAGCAAGCTCAGGAAGTAAATAGCCTGCAAACGGCCAAAGGCCAAGTTTCCTATTCCAGCATCGTACTGGCTAAAGCCGGCGATCAGCTGATGACCATGCAGGTATCTCTGCCGGGTGAAAATCAGCAGGAAGCGGCTAATATTGCCAACGGTGTGATTAATACTCTGAAGATTACCGAGTAATTTTTGCAAAGCCCTCCCTGTGTAGGGAGGGCTAGAATGTTAGTTTACTACGCCGTTAACCATCTTCTGCGTAACCTGTTGCCCACTCGCATTCTGTGCGCTTAACGTGGCGTTTACGCTAGGCTTAAGCGGTGCATCACCGGTCAGCACGCCTTGTAATCCTAGCTGCATATTGACGTCTCCTTTAATCGGCAACGCTGGCCATCCCCACTCCACCAGTTGATCGGCAGGGACTGCTTTCCCCTTAAGATCCAAACTGAGCTGGCGTCCAGACTGGGTGAGCGATGCAGTCGCTTCTAAAATTCCCTTTTGTGATAACGCGCTGAGTTCAGTGACGCTAATTTGCTGGTCGTTCGCGTTCAAGCTAATAGAAAGCCGTTGCAGATCGACCTTATTAAACGTTGCGCCGCTAGCGTTGAATGTTGCTTGGCCGTCCCATAGTCCAAACAGGCGGTTATGGACTAAGCGAACGTTGCTGCCAAAGCCATCCAGCGCGGTGATTTGGAAAGGAAACTCAGGGTTGATATCGACAATCAGATTTCGGCTGCTGGAGAACTTGGTGACTATCACATCGTTTAGCCAGGTCGGCAGCGGTGCATGCCAGATATCACGCCAATTTTGCGGTAGCGTATATTCCAAGCCAACGAGCGTAATTTCGTCAAGGGTAAGTTGTTGGTTACTGCGCAACCAGCTGCCGCTTGCTCGAAGTAAACCGCCTTCCCAGCGAGTGCTTAACTGTTTTATTGCGACTCCCGCATTGGAAAGATCGGCGCTAAAGATAGGCTCAACAAAGTGCACATTGCCCACGATGATATCGTTAGCATTAAAGGCGATAGTCCCTTTATCACTTTGCCAATTGCCGTTGTTCCACGTTACACCGTTCAATTCACCGTCTAAATCACTGAGCGCCCAGCCAGCCCCTTCCAACTTGGCATCGGTAATACTCATTTTCCCCAGCGTGATTGCCGGAAGCTGCTTCAGCGGCGCAAAGAAAGCGTCTAGAGATTGGCTCGTCTGCCAGTGGAGATTGCTTAGGCGTAAGTTATTGATTACCCAACTCCCATCGGCTTTGCGTACCCCGTCGGCAGTGGCTTGTCCTTGGGCAAATTCAGCACCAGCGTTGCTTATTGTTAGCTGCCCTTGCTTATCACTACCTTGGATCAGTACGTTCTGTGCAGGAATATCATTTAGCGTTAGTTTGCCTGCGCTGAACTGGAATTGGTTGTTTTTGCCAAAGATTTGCCCTGAGACGGGCTGCCACGGTGAAATATAGCCGTTGACCTGAGACGCGTTAAGTTTTTGTTGAGGCTCATTTTGTTGCACCTGCATATTGAGCATGCGCAGGCTTTGGGCCTGAATTGGCAGTGCAGTTTGAGCCGTGGCTGAAAGCGTTAGCGATCCATTTTCGAGCGTGACGCTATCGAAATCTTTCGGTTCGGTTAGCTGGCGTACGCTGAGCGATAAACTGATTTTTTCAGCGCGTAGAAAAGGAGGCTGACCAGCGTTAGCGAGCGTGACATCGTGTAATGTCATTTCAGCGGGGTCGCGAATGTCGTGGTGTATTTTTCCAAGCGACAATCGATATTGGGTATTTTCATTCACCCAAGTGCTGATGTGGCGGGCGCCCCACGTGGTTTGTGCAATCACATAAGCCACAATACCCAGCGCGATGATAATCGCGAGCAGGATTAAAAGTAGTTTTCCAATAAATTTCACGGCATTAGTCCTTCAGGCCAAAGGTACTTTAGTTTATGCCGTATTAAGTAGGATGGCTCAAGGGATGAAATGTAAACACCAATAAAAAAGGCCGAATGCAGAAACATCCGACCTTTTTCAGCCATTTATGCGGTATTAATCTTCGTGTGGGAAAACCAGATTTAAGACAATGGCAGTAATACCGCCAGCCGCAATGCCTGAAGACAGCAGGGTTTTCATCCAATCCGGCGCGAATTGTAAAATCAACGGCTGCTGAGAAACCCCTAAACCAACGGCTAAAGAGAGCGCCATAATCATAATGGCGCGGCGGTTTAATGGTTCACGCGAGACAATACGCACGCCAGATGCCGCGATAGTGCCGAACATCACGATGGTGGCGCCGCCTAGAACGGGCTCAGGGATGTGCTGCACAAAACCCGCCACAGCAGGGAACAGACCTAAAACAATCAGCATGAGGGCGACCACAAAGCCCACATAGCGGCTTGCGACACCGGTTAGCTGGATAACGCCGTTATTCTGGCCAAAGCAGGAGTTAGGGAAGGTATTAAATACCGCCGACAGCATCGAGTTAAGTCCGTTAGCGAGAACGCCGCCCTTCAGTCGCTTCATGTAGAGCGGGCCAGAAACGGGCTGCTCGGATACGTCAGAGGTCGCCGTAATATCGCCGATGGTCTCTAAAGACGTCACCATAAAGACCAGCATCAGCGGGATCAGCAGATTCCAGTCAATGCCCAAGCCATAATAGAGCGGCGTTGGCACCATCAGCAGCGAGGTGGTTTTTTCCATATTGCTGGTGTCTGGCAGCATCCCCATCGCCCACGCCAATGCGTAGCCAACGGCCATGGCGATCACCAGTGAAGAGACACGCAGATAAGGGTTGCGCTGGCGGTTAAGCAAAATAATGACCACCAGAACGGAACCGGCCAGCATCAAATTACCCGGTGCACCAAAGGTGTGATCGTTCATGGCGCTGTAGCCACCGCCAATAGAAACCAAGCCGACCTGAATTAGCGATAAACCGATGATCATGACCACTACGCCTGAGACCAATGGCGTAATAATTCGGCGTGCTAGGTGCAAGAAACGCGACAGGATAATCTCGGTGCAGGAAGCCAGCATTAGCGTTCCAAACAGCGTCGCCATCATCGTCGGGATATCGGCACCGCCGTTTTTCAACGCCATTCCGCCCATAATCAGAGGGCTGACAAAGTTAAAGCTTGTTCCCTGAATAGATAACAAACCCGAGCCAACAGGGCCCCAAGTTTTAATCTGCAAGATAGACGCTAGCCCTGAGGCAAATAGTGACATGCTGATAATGTGTTGCGTGTCCTGTGCCGGAAGACCTAACGCCTGACAAATCAGTAGTGCGGGTGTAATAACTGCCACAAACATGGCGAGTAAATGTTGGCAGGCAGCGAAAAGGGTTTGCGGGAGAGGTGGACGGTCTTCGAGACGATATATCAGCTCACTTTTGGTCGGCGCGGTAGCGCTAGGCTTCGCGGTTGAAGAGTGAACTTGGTCGAACTCAGTGGATGGCGTGGTCATAATCCATATTCCAGAAGCAACAATGCACGCATTTTAATGATAGTCGTCACAAAAGCAATCGGTTGCGCATAAATTTACCTAAAAAGGATGAGACTTTTGGGTCGCATTTTTTGCTAAAGAAACTTGCCCAAGCGTTACGTTTTGCTTTCTAATTAAGCGTTTATCATTTTTTAGATAACAGTGAGAAAATTATAATTATTTGAAATAAATACAATTATTACATGGAGTAATAAAATGATTCATCTGGACGTTTACGGTACGCTAGTCGCGGCGACCTTGGTGCTTCTGCTCGGGCGCCAAATGGTACAAAAAATCCCTTTCCTAACGAAATACACTATTCCTGAACCCGTTGCTGGCGGTTTGCTGGTGGCGCTTGGTTTTCTGTTGCTTAAGCAAACCACGGGCTTTGAGGTCAGTTTTGACATGTCCCTCAAAGATCCGTTGATGCTCGCCTTTTTTGCCACCATCGGCCTTAACGCAAACTTAGCGAGTTTGAAAAAAGGCGGCAAAGCGTTAAGCATTTTTGTTTTTGTGGTTGTGGGTTTACTGCTGGTACAAAACGCCATTGGTATTGGCATGGCGAAAATGCTGGGTCTTGATCCCCTGATGGGGCTATTAGCGGGCTCTATTACGTTGTCGGGCGGACACGGTACGGGCGCGGCGTGGAGTAAAGTTTTCAGCGAACGCTACGGGTTTGAGAATGCGACTGAAGTTGCCATGGCATGTGCCACCTTTGGCTTGGTGCTCGGTGGATTGATTGGCGGGCCAGTTGCTCGTTATTTAGTGAAGCATTCGTCTACGCCCAACGGCACGCCGGACGACACTGAAGTCCCAACCGCGTTTGAAAAACCCTATAGCGGCCGAATGATCACGTCGCTGGTGTTAATTGAAACGCTGGCTTTGATTGCGATCTGTTTAACCGTAGGCCATGTCATCGCTGATTTCCTCCGCGGGACGACGTTCGAGCTGCCAACGTTTGTCTGCGTATTGTTCGTTGGGGTTGTGCTGAGCAATACGATGCATGCGGTTGGTTTCTATCGCGTGTTTGAGCGTGCGGTATCAGTGCTCGGAAACGTGAGTTTGTCGCTGTTCTTGGCTATGGCGTTGATGAGCCTGAAACTGTGGGAACTCGCTTCACTGGCGCTGCCGATGTTGGCCATTTTGCTGGTTCAAACGCTGGTGATGGCACTGTACGCTATTTTTGTAACCTACCGAATTATGGGAAAAAACTACGATGCCGCGGTGCTAGCCGCAGGCCATTGTGGTTTTGGCTTAGGCGCAACGCCAACGGCGATTGCTAATATGCAGGCGATTACCGATCGTTTCGGTCCATCGCATTTGGCTTTCCTCGTAGTGCCTATGGTTGGTGCGTTCTTTATCGATATCGTTAATGCGATTGTGATCAAGCTATACCTGATGCTGCCGGTATTTCCTGCGGTGATGGGGTAGTTTTCGGTTATCTCGATCTGACCCCACCCCAACCCTCCCCTTCGCAGGGGAGGGAGCAGTTTGGTGATCTCGAGCAGCGCCTGCCCCTGAGAAGGGGGGGAGGCTGGGAGAGGCTTTACACGAGATTATGCGTTGGTATATCGGCTGCGTTCAGGCAGCCAGCGCTCGATAAGTGCCTGCGCATGTTCTGGGTAGTTTTGATGAATATGGCGAGCAATGCGCTGAACTTCAGGAATAAGCGCCTGATCGCGTAGCAAGTCAGCTACCTTAAATTCGGCGCTACCGGTCTGTTTGGTTCCTAATAGCTCACCGGGGCCACGAATTTCTAAGTCTCGTTGAGCAATTACAAAGCCATCATTGCTATCACGTAATACCTGTAGACGCTTTTGCGCGGTTTGGCTCAGCGGCGTTTTATAAAGCAGAACACAGTGTGATGCCACGGCTCCACGACCGACGCGGCCACGCAGCTGGTGTAACTGTGCCAAACCCAATCGCTCAGGGTTTTCAATGATCATCAGGCTGGCGTTAGGCACGTCAACGCCAACTTCGATTACGGTAGTGGCGACCAGCAACTGAGTTTCACCCGCCTTAAATGCCCGCATCACTTCCTGTTTTTCTGCCGCTTTCATACGCCCATGTACTAACGCGACCTTAATTTCAGGCAGAAGTAGCTTGAGCTCTTCTGCGGTCGCCTCTGCGGCCTGAGCTTCCAGCATCTCTGATTCTTCAATCAGCGTGCAAACCCAATAAGCCTGTCGGCCCTCTTTTAAACAGGCATTTTTAACGCGCTCAATGACATCGGCGCGGCGTGAATCTGGAATAGCAACGGTGGTCACCGGCGTTCTGCCTGGCGGAAGCTCATCAATAACTGACGTATCGAGATCGGCGTAGGCGGTCATCGCCAGCGTGCGCGGGATAGGGGTCGCAGTCATAATTAACTGATGAGGATGAAAACCTTGTTCTTCGCCTTTTTCCCACAGGGCAAGGCGCTGATGTACGCCAAATCGATGTTGTTCATCAATGATGACCAGTGCCAAGCCAGAAAATTGCACCTGATCTTGGAAAATGGCGTGCGTGCCCACGATCATATCGACTTCGCCACTGGCAATAGCTTCCATCTGTGTCTGACGCGCTTTGCCCTTCTGTTTGCCTGCAAGCCAGCCCACTTTCAATCCTAGCGGTTCAAACCACTGACGAAAGTTATTGGCATGCTGCTCGGCAAGCAGTTCGGTGGGAGCCATTAAGGCGACCTGTTTGCCATGGGCGATAGTTCGCAGTGCGGCAAGTGCGGCAACTAAGGTTTTACCCGATCCCACGTCGCCTTGAACCAAACGCATCATAGGGACAGGCTTCGCCATATCGGCTTCAATATCAGCCACTACGCGCTCTTGCGCACCCGTTGGTTTAAAGGGCAAAGAGGCCAACATCTGGTTTTTGAGACGGTCATCCACAGAAAGCGACAGCGCTTTATGGCTTTGCGCTCCGGCTCGTACCGCAAGCATGCTGAGGTTATGAGCCAGCAGTTCTTCTAAAATTAAACGGCGTTGAGCGGGATGTTTACCATGCTCTAGATCGGCAAGCTGCATATTTGGCGGTGGACGATGCAGCATACGCAGCGCATCTGGCAGGCTCATTAACCCTTGGCGCAGTTCATCGGGCAATAATTCTGCGATGGGCACCGTGTCGAGCAATGCTAATGCTTGGTCGGTTAGCTTACGCAACGTGGCCTGACGAATACCTTCGGTAGTGGGATAAACCGGCGTAAGGGCTTCTTGCAGCTCAACGTTCTCGGTTTCACCCTGAATTTTATATTCAGGATGGATAATTTCTGCGCCTAGGTTACCGCGTTTGATTTCACCGTAGGCTAAAACATGCTTACCGGCAGAAAGGCTATTCTTCATCGCTGCGTTAAAGTTGAAGAAGCGCATCGTCAGCAGACCGGTGCCATCGCTAATCTGACTGGTCATCATGCGTCGGCGGCCAAAGCTAATATCGGTGCGCAGCACTTCGCCTTCTACGGTCGCAAAAATGCCGGGTAGAAGATCGTTAATAGCATACAGGCGGGTGCGGTCTTCATAGCGCAAAGGCAGATGCAACAGCAGATCTTGGATATTCTCCAGACCAATTTTGGCGAGTTTACCTGCTTGGCTGGCGCCAACGCCGGCTAAAGAAGTTAATGCGATAGCATCCAGCAAGCGGCCTTTCATCGTTAGCCTTTAGTTGACTGCATGGCATCCCACCATGCTTGAGGGGCGTCGATTTGCCCTTCGTGATCGATACGTGGGCGCGGCAGTTTCTTGCGTTTGGCAACGTTGGCCAACACGGGATATCCACCTTCCCACAGTAAACGCTGTTGGTCTTCTTCGCTCAGCGGGCTGTGTTCGCGTTGATACATGCCTGCATTTTGGCGCTGGCGCTGGGCTTCATACAATATGAGCGCTGAAGCTACTGAAACATTGAGCGACTGAACCATGCCAATCATGGGAATAATAATGTCTTGATCGGCCAAGGCGAGTGCTTCAGCCGTGATCCCGTGTTTCTCTTGCCCCATCAAAATGCAGGTCGGACGCGTGTAGTCTATTTCGCGGAAATCAACGGCGGTGCTGGAGAGGTTCGTTGCCAGAATTTGCATGCCTTCAGACTTTAACGTCGAAACCGCTGAAGAGATATCTGGATGCGTTTTTACTGATACCCAGCTGTTGCTGCCTGCTGCGGTAGAGACCATGGTGCGCATGCTTTTTCCTGGCCATACGGCATGGACTTGATGCACACCCACGGCGTCAGCCGTGCGGATAACGGCTGAAACGTTATGCGGTTTGTGTACTTGCTCCATACAGACGGTAAGATCCGGCTGTCGGGTGGCAAGCATCTGACAAATCCGCGCATAGCGTTGAGGAGTCATAGAATTAGTTTCGGTTGCGGTTAACTTTAATCACATCCGGCATGATACGAATTTTACGCATGATATTCGCCAGATGGACGCGATCGCGAGTGGTCAGGCGGATAAAGGCGCTGTAAACCCGGCCATCTTTCTCTTCGGTATTCATGCTTTGAATATTTGATGCGGTGGCATTGATTGCAGCCGTCAGATTCGCCAGTGCGCCCTGATGGTTAAACATATCCACTTTGATTTCAGCAATGAATTCCTGCTCGATGTCTTTATCCCATTCCACGGCCATAAACTTCTCTGGCTCTTTTTGATAGCCACGAATATTACGACAAGACTCGTGATGAATGACCAGGCCTTTACCTGGGCTCACGTGCGCAATAATCGGATCGCCTGGAATTGGACGGCAACATTTGGCAAAGGTGAGCAGCACACCGTCAGCACCTTTGATAGGCAGTTTACGTCCTGAGCTTGAGCTGCTTTGCTGCGGATCGCCTAACAGATTTTTCGCCACCACCACGCTCATGGCATTGCCTAGGCCGACTTCGGCCAATAGGTCATCCATCGAATGAAGTTTCATGCGATCCAATTCGCGCTGAATATTCTCTGGAGGCAGATCAGACAGCTTACGTCCGTTGCCGAGCGCGTGATTTAACAGACGACGGCCAAGGCTTACGGAATCATCGCGCTTGAGGTTTTTCAACATCTGGCGGATTTTAGCGCGCGCTTTGGAGCTGACGACGAAGTTCAGCCATGCTGCATTTGGGCGAGCGCCTGGAGCAGTAATGATTTCAACGTTTTGCCCGCTGTGTAGCGCCTGAGACAGTGGATATGGTTGTCTATCAACGCGCGCACCTACACAGGCATGGCCGATGTCGGTGTGTACGGCGTAAGCAAAATCGACCGGCGTTGCTCCCGCTGGCAGTTCGACAATGCGACCTTCCGGCGTGAACACATAAATTTCGTCTGGGAACAGATCGGACTTAACGCTCTCAATGAACTCGAAGGAGCTACCTGCGCTTTGTTGCAGTTCGAGCAGGCTTTGCATCCAGCGTTGTGCACGAATTTGCGCCGTGGTGCTGGATTCACCTTCTTTATAGGCCCAGTGAGCTGCAACACCCATCTCTGCCATTTGATCCATGTCTTCGGTGCGAATTTGCACTTCGACGGGAACACCGTGCGGGCCAATCAGCGAGGTATGCAGCGATTGATATCCGTTGGCTTTAGGAATGGCAATATAGTCTTTAACGCGACCCGGGCGCGGCTTATACAAGCTGTGCGCCTGACCTAAAACTCGGTAGCAGGTGTCTACATCCTTGACGATCACGCGGAAAGCGTAGATGTCCATAATGGAGTGAAAACGCTGCTCTTTGAGATGCATCTTGCGATAAATCGAGTACAGGTGTTTTTCTCGACCGTTGACGTGACACTCAATCCCCGCTTCGGTGAGACGACCTTCAATCTCAGAAAGAATCTTCTGAATCATCTCTTTACGATTACCACGAGCGGCTTTCACCACTTCTTTGATAACGCGATAGCGGTTTGGATAAAGGGCTTCAAAACCCAGCTCTTCAAGCTCCGTTTTTAGGTGATGGATACCTAAACGATGTGCTAGAGGGCTATAGATTTCCAGCGTTTCACGCGCAATGCGGCGACGTTTATCTGGGCGCAAAGAGCCCAGCGTGCGCATGTTGTGCGTGCGGTCGGCAAGTTTAATCAAGATCACGCGGATGTCCTGCACCATCGCCATGATCATTTTACGGAAGTTTTCTGCCTGAGCTTCTTTCTTGTCACGGAATTTCAGCTTATCCAGCTTTGACACACCCTCAACCAGTTCGGCAACGCTTTTGCCAAACAGTTGTTCCATATCTTGATAGGTGGCGGGCGTGTCCTCAATGACGTCGTGCAATAACGCCGCCATCAAGGTTTCATAGTCGAGGCGCATTTCTGCAAGAATGCAGGCTACCGCGACCGGGTGAGTTATGTAAGGCTCACCGCTGGAGCGTGTCTGTCCCTCGTGCGCATCGCGCGCGACGAGGTATGCCTGTTTAAGGCGCTTAATCTGCTCTTCTGGCAGGTATTTTTGAATCAGCAGATTCAGGCTTTCAAACAGATACAAAGGCAGCTCTTCGTGTTAATTAACGACGGCCTTCAGCAATCGCGGTAACCGCTTGGATCTCTGCGGCTTCCTGCTCTTGCTGCTCTTGGCGCTCACGGACATCGAGGATCTGGTTATTGATCAAACCTTCTTCGATTTCGCGCAGAGCGATAACGGTGTACTTATCGTTTTCTTCTGGTACTAACGGATCTTTGCCGCCAGACTGCATTTGGCGCGCCCGACGAGCAGCGACCAACACCAGGTCAAAACGGTTACCAATTTTCTCTACAGCGTCTTGAACAGTTACGCGTGCCATAAATGTGCTACTCCACAGGTGAAGAAATGACTGGGCATGATACTGAAAGAGTCTTCAGTCTGCCAACAATTTGGTTATTAACGCGTCATGTCGCATTTTCTGGCGACCTAAACGCAGGCGTTCAGCGCGGATAATGGTTTTGAGATCGGATAACGCTAAATCAAAATCATCATTCACGATGAGGTAATCATATTCGGCATAGTGCGTCATCTCGGCAACGGCTTGCGCCATGCGTTTGGCGATGACTTCTTCGCTATCCTGACCACGACCGCGTAAGCGGCGACCTAATTCATCTTTCGATGGTGGCAGAATAAAAATGCTGCGTGCCTGCGGCATTTTCTTACGAATTTGTTGTGCGCCCTGCCAGTCGATATCAAGGAAGACATCCACGCCGGTCGACAAAATCTGCTCAATCGCTTTACGCGATGTGCCGTAATAGTTGCCAAATACTTCCGCATGCTCAAGGAAGGCGTCTTCCCCAATCATTTGGCGGAATTCGTCATGAGAGACGAAAAAGTAATGCTCGCCGTGATTTTCGCCAGGACGTTTAGCACGAGTGGTGTGCGAAATCGAAACCTGTGTATCGTACAACGGCTGAGTTTTCAGCAATGCCTGAATCAGGCTGGATTTTCCTGCCCCGCTTGGCGCGGAAACAATATATAGCGTGCCTTGAACCATAGTGGGTCTTATTGATGTCGTTCGTGTTAAAAGAACAAAAGAAAGATACAACTCCCCGTAGTATACACGGCTACTCGCCGTGATGCAGCGCCCACTTTCAGTCTACGGCGTGAATTTATTTGTCATCTCTGCGTATTGCGAGCCTGTTTGCAAAAAAAGTGCAACCTCTTGTCGGCTATTAAATCTCTGATGAATCCGTTTCGCAAAGGCCAGCAAGACCGCTGGAATACTGCCCTGCTTGCGTTTTAATTGCCGCAAATAGGAGGTGACATATGGCATGGAAAATATGGATTGCGCTACTCGTGTGGTTTGTTTCCGGTTTTAACCGAGGCTGGGCTCAGCCTCTTTGTCCACAGTGGACTGCCGAACACGGAGCTCGTGAGATCAATGCTTTGCAAAAGCAGATCGCGAAGTGGGATGAAGACTATTTTCTACAGGGCTCATCGTCGGTACCTGATGAAATATATGACCAGATGTCCCAGCGGTTGAAAACATGGAAGCACTGCTTTGCCCAAGTAAATCTAAATCAAGTGGCGCTCGAACCGCCTAGTTTAGGCAATACACTTCGCCATCCCGTGGCGCATACGGGCCTGAATAAATTAGAAAATGCGGCTGCGGTGCAGGCGTGGTTACAGGGTAAGAAAGGCGTTTGGGTACAGCCGAAAATTGATGGCGTGGCAATTACGTTGCATTACCAGCGTGGGCATTTAATCAATATGATCAGCCGTGGCGATGGTCTGAAGGGGCAAGATTGGAGCAAAGCCGCGATGCTTATTGCGGCTATCCCTAAAAAAATTACTGATGAAAGTGCCGATGTTGTGTTGCAAGGAGAGTTATTCCTGAAGGTGACCGATCATCAGCAAAAAAGAGACGGCGGGATCAATGCTCGGGCAAAAGTAGCAGGGGCGATGAGGTTAAAGGTTTTGCCTCCTGACACCGCCGCACAGCTGGATATTTTCATCTGGGGATACCCCGATGGCGCGGATAATATGCGGCAAAGATTAAGCTCATTGACGCGGTTGGGGTTCCCGCTGGCAGGGCAATATACCCATGCGGTCGCAGATATTGGTGCCGTTGAGCATTGGCGCGACTATTGGTATCAACACGCTTTGCCTTTTGTCACCGATGGCGTGGTGTTGCATATGAATCAACAGCCCGCTTCATCGCTGTGGCAGCCGTCACCGCCGGGATGGGCCGTGGCTTGGAAGTATCCGCTGAAATCCCAAGTTGCTGAAGTTAAAGACGTGCAGTTCAGTATTGGGCGCAGTGGGAGAATCAATGCCATCCTGCTGATCGATCCTGTGATGGTTGATGATAAACGCGTTAGCCGTGTGAGCTTAGGTTCTGTGATGCGTTGGCGGCAGTGGGATGTTCAACCCCATGATCAAATTTCGGTAGTGTTGGCAGGGCAAGGCGTTCCCCATTTAGAAAAAGTGATTTGGCGTAGCCCTGACCGAGTCATCATCAATGCGCCTGACCAAAATAAATACCATTCATTAAGCTGTTGGCACTACACGCCAGACTGCGAGCAGCAGTTTGTTGCGCGCGTAGTGTGGATGGTTCAAACCTTGGGCGTTTCAGGTGTTGGGGAGGCTTTCTGGCGAGAATTGGCGCAGCACGGATTGTTATCTGACGTGGATGCTATTTTTCGGCTGACTGAGGCTGATTTAATAAAGACGGGCGTCGGCGTAAATCGAGCTCGCACGTTTAGCGGTGAGCTCGAAAAAGTGAAGGTGGCGCCAACAATAACGTGGCTGAAAGCGTTGGGGATGCCAAATACGTTGGCCAGCTGTGGCCTAGAAAGCATCGATTGCCACCTTTCATCGGCTCAAGAAAAACAATATCAACGGATCTGGCATAACACAGAGTGGCTTGAGCTTGTTGCGCGATTAAGGCAGCAGGGCGTTGCTGCCTTTAATCAATTTTCTATTAGTGATCGGGTTGCTGATAGTCAAAAACCGGCAGCCCTAAGCGGAAGCGCAGCGCCAGTAAACGCGCCGTGAAGCCAGCAAATAGCGTAATCATCACCGTGAGATCTTGCGGGATAGAGAAATAAAGTAATCCCATATAGAGCCACGCGGCGGCAAAAGAGATCCCTGCATACAGCTCTTTTTGGAACACCAACGGGATGCGATTACAGAAGAGATCACGCAGTACACCACCAAAGACGCCGGTTACAACGGCAGCGATAGACGCGATGATCGGTCCATGTCCCATCTCTAACGCGACCTGGGCACCGATAATTGAAAATACGACGAGCCCAACGGCATCTAAAACTAAAAAGAGTTTACGTAGATGCGTCATTAACGGTGCAGCCCACGTTGTGACAATGGCGGCAACGGCAACAATAACGATGTTTTCAGGATGTTTAACCCAGCTCAAAGGATAGTGGCCTAGCAGCATGTCACGAACAGAGCCGCCGCCAATGGCTGTGGCAGAAGCAATGATAATAACGCCAAACATATCCATTTGACGGCGGCCAGCGGCAAGTGCGCCGGTCATGGCTTCAGCAGTGATCCCAACAATATAAAGAATACTCAGTAACATGACCCAACAACCTTTTAGAGCTGAAATGAGATAACAGAGCATGCAGAGTAGTGACTTGCGGTGACTATCTCGACTGAGTTTTTCTAAAGGGTAAGGTTTCGAATTAATATATCTATGTCAAAAAGTGATCTTAATGCTGAATATATAGGCTTTATTTTATTTTAATTATTTATAATAGATAAGAATTTATAATTCGAAAATCAAACATTATCCCAATAAGCCGGTGTTCCAAATTTATGGACAAAGAAATCAATGACAACGCGTACTTTAAGCGGAAGTCGTCGGCTTTGCGGATAGAGAGCCGCTAGCTGCTGGGGCTCTAGCCTCGTGGATACAGGGTATTTCTCCATCAAACTCACCAGACGACCATCTTGTAATGCGTCTCCCAGTAGCCATGTTGGGAATACTACGATCCCTAAACCTTGGATCGCTGCATCTAACAGTGAATCGGCGTTATTTCCGGTGAGGGAACCATGCAGACTGTAAGGAACCCATTGATTTTTAATGTGGAAAAACCACCTTTGTGCTCCTGCAAAGCCCTTAAATACGATGCAGTTATGATGTTCTAATTCTTCAGGCGTGGTTGGGATCCCAAAGCGATGTAAGTATTCCGGACTCGCAGCGATGCGATAGTTTTGTTGGGCTAGCACTCTGCCTTGCAGATTGGAGTCTGACAAAATACCGATACGAAACAGAAGGTCAGACGCATCTTGCATCGGATCGACAAAATTATCTGTTTGCACCAGTTCAACGCAAAGCTTGGGGTATTTTTGGCAGAGCTCAGGAATATAGGGCGCAATATGCAGTCGACCAAACACCACCGGAGCGTTGATGCGTACAAGCCCCGCAGGTTCAAGCTTCTTTTCCTGCAACGCTTGTTCGGCTTCTTCGAGTTGCTCAAGGACTCGTCGAGCGTATGTTGCTAATAGCCGGCCACTTTCTGTTGCGGTGACCGCGCGGGTGTGGCGGTACAAGAGCTGTTGATTAAGCGCTTGTTCCATCAGCTGCATTTGGCGTGAAATAGACGATGGCGCAACGCCTTCTTTGCGGGCAACCTCCGAAAAACTGCCGTGATCGAGAACGGCAACAAACAATCGTAGGGCTTTTATGTTGAGTTCATTGAATGCTTGCATGCTGTGCATATTCCGCAAAGGTATTTTATCTATGGTGCGTTTTTGTGAAAGGCTTTGCTAGTGGGCTACCACGAGATTCCCTCTCCACGGCGGAGAGGGGCGGTACTACTACGATATCAAGGTGTTACGTTAAACTACTTTAAACCACTGCGACGGGCGGAGACATTGGCCAGAGCTGACCAATCAAGATTACCGTCGCCTTGAGCGATAGCGTCAATGAAGTTATCTCTTAACACGCTAGCGAATGGCATGGGTACGTTTTTCTCTTCGGCAGCTTGTTGTGCCAAGCGAACGTCTTTCAAACCAAGCGTTAGCTTGAAGCCTGCGGGGGTGTAGCGTTCTTCAGCAATCATGCCGCCATAGTTTTTGTATACGGGAGCCGAAAACAGCGTACTGGTCAGCATGTTGATAAAGTCTTTAGGCTCAATGCCGTGCGCTTTAACCAACGCTGCGGATTCCCCAACGGATTCAATGACGGTAGCAAGCATGAAGTTTGCCGCGAGTTTCACCGTGCTGGCCTGTTCTGGATTATCGCCGAAGTGCCAAGTTTTTTGACCTAATACATCGAATACAGGCTGTACGCGGCGGAGTTGATCGGGTTCTCCGGCGGCTAAAATATTTAAATTCCCTGCGGCTGCAACGTCGACCCGTCCTAATACGGGGGCTGCAATGTAATGAATGCCTTTTTCTGCGCAGTAGCTTGCCATCTTACGCGTGAGGTCATTAGAAACCGTTGCCATATTGATATAGACCGCCCCCGCTGCTAACGAATCTAATGCGCCCTGTGCGATCATCACATCATGGGTAATCGCATCGTCGGCTAGCATCGAAATAACAACCTCGCTTCCTGCGATATCAGCAGGGCGTTGGCAAAGCCTTGCGCCATCGTTAACAAGTAGGGTTGCTGCGGCTGGGCTACGGTTCCATACAGCGATTTCATAGCCTGCTTTTAGTAGGTTATGCGCCATAGGCTGGCCCATAGAGCCCAATCCAAGAAAAGCGATCTTCATGAGTTACTCCTAGTTATTGTCTTTTGGTGTGATTGCAGGTTCCGGCTATTTCTATATCCCCACCGTAGAGTTTCAGGAAAGGTGAGTCAAATCACTCCATGCTGTGCGTAATTCGCAAAACTGTTTAGCGACTCATGCTGTTTTTCGAAAGGTAAAGGTGATTGATAATGATCCCCATCGGATTTAGCGGCTTTTCGCGAATCGTTTGAATTATGCGGAGTGAGTAATAGATGACACAGCCAGAGCGACGTAAAACAGCTCATTCAGGCTCAATGAACGGCGCCTATATTCCATTGGTCATTATGGCGGGTATGGGGCTTTCCGTTGAAGCTGGTTTGCTTGGGCCACTCGGTGAAGAGGTGGGGCATTTATGGGCGACGTTGAGCATATTTGGCGTAGGTGCCGCCCTACTGTTTCTTATCTCGCTATTAACCGGGAGGCCGACAGAGCATCGCTCTTTCAGCTCGCTTCCTCGTTGGCAGCTTACGGGCGGTCTATTAGGGCCGGTATACGTCATTATGTTGACGCTAGCGACGCCGGTGATTGGTGTCGCAATGACGATGATTGCCATTCTGTCAGGCCAGGTCGCGAAAAGTTTATTAATCGATCATTTTGGATGGTTTGGAATCTCGCGTAAACGTGTGGGTGTGCAGCGCCTACTCGCATTAGCGCTCATTGTAGCGGCTTTGATTCTTATCGCTGAGGGGGCGTAACGACGATGGGACATATCATAATGTTGGGGCTGGTTGTTTTGGCTGGTGCTGTTCTGAGCATGCAGGCCGCTATCAATGGCCGCCTAGGTGAAAGCGTTGGTGTGATACGCAGCAGCCAACTGACGTTTGTCGTTGGTGCAGTTTTTAGCGGATTGCTGATTTTCTTTTTCGAGCCCACACATTCTCAGACCTTGCTTACGGTACCTAAATGGCAACTAGCCGGAGCATTGTTTGGCATGTTTTATATGTTAGTGATGGTGGCGTCAGTACCGAAAATTGGCGTTGCGACGGCTACGGTGGCGGTGATTTGCGGGCAACTGTCGATGGGAATGATGATTGATACTTTTGGATGGTTTGGCAATCAGGCAATAGGTTTTTCCAGCAGCCGTATGGCCGCTCTAGTTTGTCTAGCTTTGGCTCTGGTATTGATTTATCGCAGTAACCAAGCAGCAGAACAATCCGTAGAGTGATTGTTTATGAGAAATGAAAAAGCCCGGTTCTACGATTGTAGAACCGGGCTTTTGTTTGTTGAGGCTGGGCAGAAAATTACTCGATGTTTTGAATCTGCTCGCGCATCTGTTCGATCAATACTTTCAGTTCGATAGCGGAGGCGGTGACGTCAGCATTGATAGACTTAGATGCCAAAGTATTTGATTCACGATTGAATTCTTGCATCATAAAGTCGAGACGACGGCCTACGGCTTCTTTCTTTTTCAGAATGACATAGGTTTCTTTGACGTGCGCTTCGAGGCGATCCAGCTCTTCTGCAACGTCAACGCGCTGTGCCATCAGAACCAGTTCTTGTTCGAGACGGTTATTTTCCAACTGAACCTGAGCGTCTTCTAGCTTGCTCACCAAGCGTTCGCGCTGCCACTGTAGGATTTCAGGCATCTGCTGGCGAACCTTAGCCACTTCAGCAGATACGCCTTCTAAACGCTGCTCGATCATCGCTTTTAGGGCATTACCTTCACGTTCGCGGGCATCGATAAAGTCATCAATAGCAGATTCCAGTGCTGCCATCAGCTCGGTGCTGATAACGTCCAGATCTTGTTCGGCGGCAGACATCACGCCCGGCCAGCGCAGAACTTCCAGTGGATTAATCTCACCTTCGTCGCTTTGCATTTTGACCCAGTTCGCGGCTTCAACCAGCTGTTTTGCCAGTTTTTCGTTCAGGATCATGGAGCTTTGTGCGCTTGGGTCGAGCTCAAAACGCAGGTTACATTCGATTTTCCCGCGAGTTAAACGCGTACGCAGTCTTTCACGCACCACAGGCTCTAGGCTGCGGAACTGTTCCGGCAGGCGAATATAGGTCTCAAGATAGCGCTGGTTAACGGAGCGTAGCTCCCAAGCTGCGCTGCCCCAGTTGCCTTTAATTTCACGGCGGGCGTAGGCTGTCATGCTGCGGATCATTTTGCGTACCTGTAAAAATGAATGATGTCAGGATTATAGCCCCGCACTGCCTGCCATGATAGGCATAAGCTCACGAACATGGCATATCGCTTTTGGTTGATGAGAAGAGGTGGCTGATGTCTTTATCAATAGCCTTTCGTTGGCGGGCTTGCTGCAACTCAAATTAATTTGGGTATAATGCGCAGCCACATTGAAATAAATATGAATGCTAGCCGGAGACAAGCTTATGCGTCCAGAAGGCCGAACTGCCGAACAAATCCGCCCGTTAAAACTGACCCGTAATTACACTAAACACGCTGAAGGGTCTGTGCTGGTGGAGTTTGGTGAAACTAAAGTGTTGTGCAACGCCACCGTTGAGGAAGGAGTTCCGCGCTTTCTAAAAGGTCAGGGACAGGGCTGGGTCACGGCTGAGTATGGCATGTTGCCACGTTCCACCCATAGCCGTATGGCGCGTGAAGCGGCCAAAGGTAAGCAGGGCGGTCGTACCATGGAAATTCAGCGTCTGATTGCGCGCTCTTTACGTGCTGCGGTTGACCTGAAAAAACTGGGTGAGTTTACCATTACGCTGGACTGCGACGTCATTCAAGCTGACGGTGGTACCCGTACTGCATCGATTACCGGTGCCTGCGTGGCATTAGCTGATGCGCTGAACGCCTTAGTCGCTGCCGGTAAACTGAAAGCCAACCCGATGAAGGGTATGGTTGCCGCGGTGTCTGTGGGTATCGTTGATGGTCAGGCAGTATGCGATCTGGAATATGTTGAAGATTCTGCTGCAGAAACGGACATGAACGTTGTGATGTTGGAAGATGGCCGCATGATTGAGGTGCAGGGTACCGCAGAAGGCGAACCTTTCAGCCATGAAGAACTTCTCCAGCTACTGGCACTCGCCAGAGGCGGGATAGAGGAAATTATCCAAGCGCAGAAAGCGGCGTTGGAAAATTAATTTTTTTAGGCGACTTGTTAGTCGCCTTTTTTATGCCTGCAATTTGGCATGAGAAAAACGGTTGTACCCACGAGTGAATTATTTAATTACCGACAATGAAGGAGATGCACGCATGAAAGCCTATCAGCGCCAGTTTATTGAGTTCGCGCTAAGCAAGCAGGTATTGAAGTTTGGCGAATTTACGCTGAAATCAGGCCGTACCAGCCCATATTTCTTTAACGCTGGCCTGTTTAATACTGGGCGCGATCTGGCATTGTTGGGGCGTTTCTATGCCGAGGCTTTGGTTGATAGCGGCATTGATTTTGATTTGCTGTTTGGCCCAGCTTATAAAGGCATCCCTATTGCAACCACCACGGCGGTGGCGCTGGCAGAACATCATGATCGTGATTTACCGTATTGCTTTAACCGCAAAGAAGCTAAATCTCACGGTGAAGGCGGGACATTGGTGGGGAGTCCACTACAGGGCAAAGTCATGCTGGTGGATGATGTGATTACTGCGGGCACCGCAATTCGTGAATCAATGGAAATTATTCAGGCCCACAATGCTAAGTTAGCCGGTGTGCTGATTTCGCTCGATCGCCAAGAGCGCGGTCGTGCTGATATTTCTGCGATTCAAGAAGTTGAGCGTGATTATGGCTGTAAGGTGATTTCAATTATTACCTTGAAAGACCTGATCAGCTATTTGGAAGGGAAGCCGGAGATGGCTGAATCCTTGGCGTCAGTAAAAGCTTATCGTGAGCAGTACGGCGTTTAAGTGATAATGACCAAGAAAAACGGCCACTAATGAGTGGCCGTTTGTGTTTATGCTTTTAAGCTATTGAAGTTGGCTTGCCAACAACGGCCAGCGCAAATCGAATTCCTGCGTTGGGCGGTAGCGGAACTCTGAACGCACAAAGCGCGACAGCATGCCTTCACAGAAGGCTAAAAGCTGTCCTGCAAGCAGCGTTTCATCGTGAACAAATCCCTGACCCTCACGAATTTTTCTCTCTTTGAGCACCTGTCGGATTTGGGCTTCAATACGCTCAAATAGCTGATTGATGCGCCCTTGAAGGCGATCTTGTTCAAACATCAAGGCATGACCGGTCATAATGCGGGTCAGCCCCGGATTGCGTTCTGCAAATCCTAGAATCAACAGCAGAATAAGACGAAGCCTATTAAAGGTTTCTTTTTCATCCTGCATGATGAGGTTAATGCGGGTGATCAGACTGTCTTCGATAAACTCGATAAGACTATCAAACATCCGCGTTTTACTAGGAAAATGGCGATAAAGTGCAGCTTCTGAAACACCCACGTTCGCAGCAAGTTTTGCAGTAGTAATGCGTTGGCTACCGTCGCTGGATTCCAGCATTTGCGCCAGCGCCTGCAAGATTTCCTCGCGACGGTTCCTTTTCGTATTTTCTTTTTCTGCCATGCCAGACAAGATCCTTGCTAAGCGGTGATAACGGGCACACCAAACAGTTAGCCACCTCAGAGTGGCTTATTGGTTTTTTTGTAGCGTGGTAAACGACTTATTGGCGACCTGAGTGACCAAAGCCACCTGCACCACGTTCGCTCTCGTCGAAAGATTCGACGAGATTGAAGTCTGCCTGTACCACAGGGACTAGCACCATCTGAGCAATTCGTTCACCCGGCTCAATGGTAAAGGTCGTTTGACCGCGGTTCCATACGGAAACCATCAACTGACCTTGATAGTCAGAATCGATCAAGCCGACCAGATTACCCAATACGATCCCGTGCTTATGGCCCAAACCAGAACGAGGCAGGATGATTGCCGCTAGGCTAGGATCTTCAATATGAATTGCCAGTCCGGTTGGTAACAGAGTGGTTTCACCCGGTGCCAAAATGACGGCTTCATCTAAACAAGCGCGTAGGTCTAGACCCGCAGAACCTGGAGTTGCATAGGTTGGCAATGGGAATTGTTCACCGATGCGGGGATCTAAAATTTTAACGTCTATTTTTTTCTTCATAATGGCTGACAATCTCGTCAATTAAATAGTGGCCCAACAAGGACTTATTGCTGAGTGGCAGCTGCTTATCGCCCTGCGGCCAAAAAAGGTGTAAGGCATTGGTATCGGTGTTAAACCCTTGCCCTTCTTGGGAAACATCGTTCGCACAAATCATATCCAGATTTTTACGTGCAAGTTTTTGCTTGGCGTATTCTTCCACATTCTGGGTTTCGGCGGCAAATCCTACGACATAAGGGCGATGCTCAGTCAGGGCTGCAACACCGGCCACAATATCAGGGTTTTTCACCAGCTTAAGTGTGATTTCATCGCCCTGTTTTTTTATTTTTTCGTCGCAAATTTGCTCGGCGCGATAGTCTGCCACCGCTGCGCAAGAAATGAAAATTTGATGTGTGGGAACCTGAGCAAGTACCTCTGTTTGCATTTCTAATGCGCTTTCCACGTCGATACGCACTACACCTTCAGGTGTTTTTTGATTCACGGGCCCGCTCACCAGTGTGACTTTAGCGCCACGTTTTGCGGCGGCAGCAGCGATAGAAAAGCCCATTTTCCCTGAACTATGGTTAGTGATGAAACGTACAGGATCTAGAGCTTCACGGGTTGGACCCGCAGTGATAAGAATGCTGTATGGTGCGAGATCCTGCTGCTGAGCAAAATGCGCTTGAATCATCGTGACTAACACCATTGGGTCGAGCATGCGGCCAGGACCTACATCGCCACAGGCTTGGCTACCGCTGTCTGGACCCCAGAGCTGTAAGCCTCGGCGCTCTAGCGTTTTTAGATTCTCTTGCGTGGCCGCAGCGCGATACATCTGCTGGTTCATCGCTGGGGCAATTGCAATAGGTGCAGCGGTTGCTAAACATACGGTGCTGAGAAGGTCATTCGCCATTCCGGCGGCAATGCGCGCTATTAAATCAGCGGTTGCTGGTGCAATAACGACCAAATCAGCCCATTTGCCGAGCTCGATATGCCCCATCGACGCCTCTGCTGCCGGATCAAGCAGGTCGTCCGATACTGGGTAGCCTGAAACAGCTTGTAAGGTTAGCGGGGTGATAAACGCTTCAGCGCCTTTTGTCATTACCACGCGAACCTCTGCGCCACGTTCTCGCAGTCGACGTACTATTTCTGGGCATTTATATGCAGCGATGCCCCCGCTGATGCCTAATACAATGCGTTTGCCTGTCAGTGCAGTCATGGTGTTGTTCCATTCGAGGCAGAAATTAGCGTGATTTTACCATAAGCGGAGAAGATGACATGCGTTGCAGTCGTTGCGATCGTTTTTTGCGCACTTCTTCGCATTGATGGTGTTTGGTACTCGACGCCATTTTAGAAATTGAGATGATGGCTTAAACCTATCTTGTGAGTTTTATTTCATGGAAGAAAGCGTTGCAACAGCGTATTGGCCATCAATGCTGGCCCCAAGAGAAAAACTATTATCCTTAGGGCGTGAATCGTTATCCGATCAGGAGCTACTGGCGATATTTTTACGTACAGGGACGAAAGGGATTAATGTGATGGCGTTGTCATCACATTTGATTCGCGAATTTGGCTCAATATATAGTCTGATGCAGGCCGATTACGATAGTTTTTGCTCGAAACCAGGCCTTGGTATCTCTCGATATGCACAGTTGCAGGCCGTGATGGAACTGTCAAAACGATTTTTGCATCGGCAGCTTACTGAGCAAAGTGTCATCAATCGACCCGAGTTAACGGCGCTATATTTGCAAAATGTGTTCTCTGGATATGAGCGAGAAGCCTTTTTTGTCTTATTTTTAGACAACCAGCATCGCGTAATTCGCTCTGAGGAGATGTTTTCGGGTACTATAAACTGTGTGGATGTATATCCACGCGAAATTGTGCGTGGTGCGCTTAAGGTAAACGCCGTTGCGTTAATCCTCGCACATAATCATCCGTCCGGAATAGCAGAGCCCAGTGCAGCAGATCGTGTGCTCACAGAAAGAGTGGTGAAAGCTTGCGCACTATTGGATATCCGTGTGCTCGATCATATGGTGATCGGTCACGGCCAGAGCGTGTCTTTTGCTGAAAGAGGGTGGCTTTAAGCTTTTTTTTCGCGATCCTTTGGGATCTTTGCTGTTCGGGTCTTGAGCACTTACGCTTCAGAGCGTATACTAC